>JASEHY010000175.1 GCA_030018555.1 Planctomycetota bacterium | reverse complement strand
GACCATCAGCGTCATTTGATTTGTTCTTCTGTAACGCATCAGAAATAATCTCCCATCCTTTGTTATCTTTTGTCTGTGCTAATGCAACCGCCGCAAGTCCCTTAATTACAGATGTTCTATCCTGAAGATACGGCATTATAGCATCCTTTGCTTCGGCTAAACCGGTCATCCCTAACGCTACAACTACTGCAGAACGAACATCAATTTCCTTCTCTTTATTTGGGTCGCATCTCTTAAGTTCCGCTAACGCCTCCTGAGTCCCTATTCTTCCTAATCCTAAAGCCGCATACGCCCTAATCTGACTATGTTCCCTTTTACCACCAGGAGGACCGGTGAGTATCTTACCTAAAAGTCCTATTGCAGAGATGTCCTTGAGATTGCCCAGAGAAATACAGGCAGATGCTTTTACTTCACGGTCATCTCTTTCATCAACCACAATCTCTTTAAGCAGTTTAGATATCTCACCATTATCATCCGGTAGATATCCTGCAGATAAAATCGCATAGGAGCGTCTCAATGCCGGATTATCCTTCTTCTCCTGGATTACCTCTTTAATAACATCCCAGACCGTGGCATCAGCCGTCATACCTAATCCTAACAAAATGTTATTTCTGACAAGGAACCGGCTTTCTGTCTCATGTGCCTTTTTAAGAATCTCTGCCGCTTTATAACTGCTAACTGTGGCGCTTTGTGAATCCTGAATCTTGCCAAGTGAAATGGCTGCAAGAAATGCTACAAACTGGTCTTTATCACTTATCCCTTCAGATAAAGTAGTAAGTAATTCATCATAAATAGGGTAAATCGTAATTGAACGGGAACCGCCTTCATCAATGATTTTCGCCCATTCAATCGCTTCTCTAAAAGAGAGATATTTATCACGATTTCTTGTCCACCATATCTCCCATGGTTCTACAACGCCCACTAAAGACTGAAGGTTTTGAATCAGCGGTTGTATTCCAATACTTAAAGGCGGACGAGTTACACTTGTACCACCTCCACTTGGTGGTCTTGTTCCCCCTCTTGGTCCTCCATCAGGTGTAGGTGTAGGCGGTATGGAAGGTGCTGGCACAGCAGGTGTTGGCTGTGGTGGTGTCTCAGGTTGCGGTGTGGGTGTGGGTCTATCCGGCGTCCCCGGAGTCGAAGGTCCAGGAGGTTGAGGAGGTTGAGGTACAGGTGGTCGTGGCGGACGACTCCCTCGCGGACAACAACTCTCTATATAATTATCTAACACAAGAATACCACAGGAAATAATTATTGCCCCTATTAAATAACTTACATAATTCTTCATAATACCTCCTTTAGCGTTATTCATTAATATAGGCATATTAACTAAAATGTCAAGTTATCTTTACATAATTTAGAATGTTTAATACGGAGATATTCCTGCCAAATCGTTGAATCCACTGCCCCGCTTTATTCATAAATGCTTTCCCGCTGGGACTATCAGTCTGTTGTAGCGGGGTAACCCGCCGTAATGGCGCCGTTGGCGCCATAACGGACATGGCGCTTTCAGCGCCATTCGGGCTACAGATAATGGTGGAGGTGAGGGGGTTTGTCCGCCGGAGGCGGATCCGCCCGTACGGGCGACCGTCCCTGGCCGTTGTGCAGGTTCGCTGAGCAAACGGGCAGGCTAATAGGTCGCCTTTGGCGGAAATTTCCATACAATAAAATAATGAGAGGGGAAAGGGGACGTTTTATGAGTAACAAACTATCTCAAATGGAAGTAACAGTGCTATGGGAAAAATATAAGAAAACCTTGCGTAAAAACACGAGAAATAAGTTGATAGAGCATTACCTTCCCATAGTTAAAACTATTTCCGACAAATTATCGTTACATCTGCCGGAGGTTGTGAATGTGAACGACCTTTTCTCGCTGGGATTAAACGGTTTAATAGATGCCATAAAATTATTTAATATAAAAAGAGGGGTTCGCTTTGAAACATATTGTACCCGCAGAATTAAAGGTGCAATGCTAGACGGATTGCGGGAAGCAGACTGGGTTCCCCGTCTTGTGCGGTTGAAATCGCATCGTTTAGAAAAGCAATATCGCCAGATGGAAAAATTACTATGTAAGAAACCAACCGATTTTGAGGTTTCTAAATCACTGAAAATTAGATGTGACGAATATAACAGGTTGCGAACCAAATCTAAAGTAACCTCTATGCGACCTTTCGCATATAAGAATAATGACGAAGACTCAAATCCGGCAACCGCTAATGTCCTGGAAGATACCAGAAGCCGGGACGGCTTTAAGGCAATGTTACAAAAAGATATACTTGAATATATTAAAGGAAAAGTCCCGAAGAATGAAAGATTGGTTTTAGAAATGTATTTTTGTGATGACCTGACAATGGCTGAAATCGGAAGCATACTTGAAGTTACAGAATCACGAATAAGCCAAATATATGCATCCTCAATTAAACGATTGAGGCGGTTACTTGAACCTAATAGATATGACTGGCTTTCCTAAAAATAAAAAACCATCTTTACTACTGACCAACGACGACGGCTGTCTGAAGTTAGTCTGTTCACTGGACAGGTTTATAAATCTATTAAAAAAGTGGTTTTCAGTAACGGTAGTAGCACCCATAGAAGAACAAAGTGCAAGCAGTCATTCCATAACCATCCTGAACCCCATCTTTATAAATAAGATAGAGACGGATTTTTACGGCATCGCAGGCACGCCGACCGATTGTATCAAAATAGCATTGGGCTTCATCCTGAAAAAAAAGCCCGATTATGTTATCTCTGGTATCAATTCAGGAGCAAATGTAGGGCTGGATGTCTTTTATTCAGGCACTGTTGCCGCTGCCATAGAGGCATCTTTCTGGGGCGTTACCTCTTTCGCTATCTCAGTAGAACGTGACGATAATAAGAATCTTGATTTTAGCAAAATCTACCAGACGGGCTATAGGGTCGTCAATTCGCTTATCAAAGCAAAGCCACCCAGAGGAAGTGTTTTTAATATAAATATCCCGGCGACTAATAACCACAAAGGGATAAAATTCACCCGGCAGGATTTACGACTACCAAGAGACAATTTCATCAAAGGCATAGACCCACGCGGAAGGCATTATTATTGGATGAAACCTGCTACTGGAGCATCGTCTCTCGTAGGGAGTGATATTAGCGCCATCAAATCAGGATACATCTCTGTAACGCCTCTAAAAGCAGACTTCACGGACAGACAGACCCTTGCGAAGTTTCTTGGGATGGGCATCTAACCTGCATTATTTATTACCATATCTCCCTGCAAAATCAATTTTTAATAGTAGAAATCCCTTGTCAATTTCTTCAGGGGCGTATGGGGATGACTTGAGGGTAGTAGTAGATGGCTCTGGAGATAGTAGGGGTAGGGGTGGGGTAAAGGAAACACTACTCTTATAGATAGTGGTAGGTGGCTCTGGTATTAGTAGAGGGGTATCTCGGGGATAGTAGTAGATGGTCTTAGAGATAATAGAGGTGGGGGTGGGGTAAAGGAAACACCACTCCTGGGGGGATTATGAGATAGGAGTCAGGGGGTTACGAGATAGGTAAATGTTCACTCATCCCCATTTCGTATAACTATAAAAAGCTATTAGATTGCAG
>JASEHY010000174.1 GCA_030018555.1 Planctomycetota bacterium | reverse complement strand
CCTCTACCCCGATTAATCGGGGGAAGGGTCAGAGGGATAAGGGTCCTCTTCGTGTTTAGTATTTAAAGGTTGACGCTTACGGGTAGAGATTGACTGCCTTTGCCCATTTCTGGAGTGCTTGAACTCTTTCGCTCTTGTTTTCTGGTAAAACAAGCGGTCTGCCTCTGGTGTCAATAACAATGCCCACTACACCACCGGGCATCTTTTTCCTGATTGGCTTGCCTTTACCTTCGCCCAAATCAAAGTGCCTGGTTGGAGTTGCTTCAACAATTGCCTCCTGTCCGACCCCTAAAGGATAAAGACGCAATTCACCGGTATGCAGAGAATCCTGAACCACAGAGCCATCCGGGAAGGTAATCTTGTATTCAATACATTTTTCGCTCGCCCCGACTCGTCGGGGCTGTCCTACCGGGCAGAGAGCCGCGCCTAAATAGACCATACAATCTCTCACAAAGACATCGGTTGCCGATTTCTCGTTGACCGTAGAAAGCACTCCTAAATGCGGCATCATAAAGATACTATCTACTGCTAAATCCGTTACCCCCACCGGCTGATAGGCATCTATCATCATTATCATTGATTGGACCCGACGCGGTGCGTGTGAGAGTATGCCGCCACTGCCGACAATCAGATGCAGACGATACATATCTATGAGGGTCTGACCTGTGCTTATCTGTTCAAAAGCGTCTGAGATGGAACGTTCCTGCTGGATACCCTTTAATCCAACGGCTAATTGTTTATGATGTTCAAAGGCAAGTCTGAGTGCCTCTCTGGCTATTGCCTGTTCTATCTGGAGTTCATCAAGTGTCTGCGGAACTGTGGTCGGTCTAATCATCTTGTTCTTGATGCGGTTGCGAATGTCTTCTTCCTGCACATCAAAAGGCACCCAGCGCATAATGTTAGCCATTCCTGCTTCTGCCAGCACATTAGAAATACTATAACTCATTCCTAAATTGGCACTCACTGTCCTATTAAAGATGCCGTGAAAGACAGAAAAGGTATCTGTGGTTGCCCCGCCAATATCAACACCAACCACATTTATCCCCTGTCTTTTGGCGATTGCCTCCATAATCAAGCCGACTGCGGCAGGAGTAGGCATAATCGGAGCCCCAACCCAGGACATCAGTTTCTTATATCCCGGTGCCTGTGCCATCACATGTTCCAGAAACAAATCGTGTATCTTATCCCTTGCCGGACCCAAATTCTCTCTCTCTAAGACAGGTCTAATATTGTCGGTAATATAAAGAACAGCCCTTTTACCTAAAATCCGGTCAATGTTAGAACGGGCTTCTTTATTCCCTGCAAAGATGACCGGTAATTGGTAGCCGATGCCGAAACGTGGTCTTGGGTCTGCCGCTGAAAGGTATTCTGCTAATTCAACTACATGAGAAATCGTGCCACCATCTGTTCCTCCGGAAAGGAGAACCATATCAGGACGCAGTTGTCTGATACGTTCTATTTTTTCATAGCCGAGCCGACCATCGTTAGAGGCGAGAACATCCATCACGATAGCGCCGGCTCCGAGTGCGGCTCTCTGAGCACTCTCAGCAGTCATCGTCTTTACCGCACCAGCAACCATCATCTGTAATCCACCACCAGCACTACTCGTGGAGACATATAAATCAACGCCTGTCTTATCCTTAGCCGGGTAAATAATCTTCTCGCCATCAAGTATTTTTCTGCCAGAAAGTTCTTCTATTTCTGCAATGGCATTTAACACCCCGCGCGTGACATCCTCAAATGGTGCTTCTACGGTGGTGGGCGACTCACCGCGATAGGTCTGACGATATTCTCCGCTATCGGCCTTCTCTATCAGAATCGCCTTGGTCGTCGTACTCCCGCAATCAGTGGCTATCACTATATTCAAATCATCGTTTTTAATAGAAACTTCTCTTCGTTCTGCTTTCATCTTTTATCTCGCTTTCTTACCGTATAGGTCACCCCGAATGCTTTCGTGGGATGTGTCTTCGGCATCAAAAGTATAAAACACGCCCCTTAATCCCGCCCCCTACGGGCGGTGGGTAGCCACCGTCTTAATAGGGGACTTGTCCCCGGGAATCCCCTCTTGAGAGGGGTGTCCCGCCGCCTTTGGCGAGCCTCGCCCTTGTGGGCGGGAAGGGACGGGGTGTGTTATCCCGACACAAAGTGTCGGGGCTTTCTCACGCCCTTCGTTATCCTTCTTCTCAATCAACTCTATCAATAATGGGATACTCTTTCGTCTTTCCAGTATCTGTGAGAGCATCTCCATCTCTCTGGTAGAGATTAATAAACCCACAATCGGCTGGAAGAAAACCATCGTCTGACTGCCCAGGAAATTCAAGGGTCTGACACTTTCCAGAAACAGCACCGCTGGAGTAGTCAGTTGCCTCTTGACTACCATATCAGCAACCTTATTAAGTAAGAGCATCTCTTCATCAGAAAATGTCTGGTCTTTTTCGTCCGGAATTGCGAAGGCATACTTCATTTTCGCCCATAAATTCTGTTTCATAAAGGCGTCTTGCGTCTGGCGTCTGGACACTATCCTACGCTATTCCCATCCTTCGCTATTCCATAGCTACGGAGTGGCGACGGATAGCATAACGCACAACGTATAATGCTTCACTTCTTATTTTTACTCCACCATTCCTGCCAGCCCTTGGCATCGTTTATATCTTCAACACCTATTATCTTTTTCAGACTATCTATTGCTGATTCCCTGACACGAGAATCGCTATCCTGCAGTGCCTGAATTAATGGCTCTATAGCGCTTTTATCATTTATCACACCTAAAGCAATGGCAGAGTTTATCCGAACATATTCATCGCTATCCTTAAGACTTTTTACGAGATAGGGAATAGAATCCTGACTTGCGACTGAAGTTAATGCCCGAACCACCTCCCGTCTTATCTCTGGAACAGAATCGTTTGTGGCGCGATGTAGAACATCAAGCACACCACCCGCATCTTTACCTCTGGTCAGGATTCGTGATAATGCAAAAGCGGCGCTGTTTCGCACCGATGGCTCTTCGTCTTCAAGTAATTTTACTAAAGAGTCTGTTGGTACTTCCTTCTCACCCAGAATCCCCAGCGAGAAAGCGGCATTTGTTTTGATAGGAACATTTTTATCGTGCAAGGCGGCGACTAACATTCCTACTGCTTCTTTTTTACCGCTGAACCCCAGAGATAGTGTTGTAACCATCTTTATCTCCACATCATTGGTCTGCATTGCCCTTTTAAGTAAGGACATATTATCTATGGCGATATTTCGTATCTGATGAGCGGTCTTTATCTGCTCCTCATCAAGCCCGCTCGTAAACCCCATCTCCCATTGTTTAAGAAGCATATCTAAATTAACAATGATATTCAGTTCTTCCTGGCTGAAAGGTGGTTTTTCCGTCCCAGAATGTCGCTCTTGTTGCTGTCTGCGTAATGCAATAGAACTCGCCGGGCCAACCGCTCTTTTGGTGCATCCAAAAACCTGACAAAATATCAAACTCAAAACCAGTCCCGCCAGGACGGGATGAACAATCAATATCTTTTTCATAGTTTCTAAAGATGTCATTTAAGTACGAGTTTGTCAAGAAAAAGAGAACACGAATAGGATTCACCCCGTTACCCAGCACCCGTACGG
>JASEHY010000173.1 GCA_030018555.1 Planctomycetota bacterium | reverse complement strand
CGGGCAGGCAAGGCACAAACAACCCCCTTAATCCCCCTTAACAAAGGGGGAATAAAAGGGGGTTGTTCCTTTGTGTCTTTGCCCTTTAGGGTTCTTGCCCAGAGACCCTTCAGGGTCGTGGGGTGGTGAGTTCCCCCGTTTTTCTTGCTCACTATTACTCCTCACTAAACCCCTGTATCTTCTGCGAGAGTTCGGCTCTGATATTACGTTGTCTCTCGGTTGCCTCTTTGCTCGTGGCGTCTAACTTCTCAAGGCGGTCTTCTATCTTGGTCAATCTTTCCAGATATTCCGCACGTTTCTCGCTCTCTCTGGGATTATGGACATTGAGTATCTCCATATTCCTGCGGAATCGCTCCTGGTCCTTGACCAATTTGTCCGTCTCTTTTCTTGCCTCACTGATAATCCTCTCTTCTTCGGCAATCTTCTCCATATAAGAGACGATTTCCTTGAGGAAACCCTTCGCCTTAGCGGATAAATATCCCTGCGTCAGATAAAACCTTATCTGGTCCATAGATTGGTTCTGGACATATATCCGGGATGATACTTCCTGTTGCTCTATTACCTTGAAGTCCAATGTCTTACCGGCAGGTAGTTCATTCTTAAACCGATAATGTCCTGCGACCTCTTCCTCAAACTTGGTCGGTTCTAAGAGGGTATAGTTAGCACCTGCCTTAGGATGGTCTAAGTAGAAGGTGAATGTCTTGGGGGACTTGTTGATACATTTATAGGCAACCTCACGGATATAATATTGTCTTAAGACCATCACGCCGTTGACGAAACTTGCCTTGTGGACGGGTTTATATTCATCACGACCGCTTGTTTCTATGGTGCAACCGGCTTCTATGGCATAAGGGATAATCTCTTTCATTCCGGGCTGGAGTGCCTGGCGGATTAGCCCTTCACCGACTGCGGTTGAGCCCTCAAAGATATTGACCGGTCCGGTCTCAAGGGTCAGCCGTGACGAATTGGTCAGATAAAAGGCATTCATCAGCCGCGGTGAGATATCAGAGCGGTAATAGAGAATCTTGGTGCCTTCCGTATCCTGGGTGATGATAGGGACCATTGCTGCCTGTCTTCTGCCAACGTTGATTGGCGATTTGGATTCATAGGCAAAGAGTTCGCCTATCTGGACACCACTGGCGATGGCACTGACCGACTGCGAAAGCGCCTCTGCCATCTTTTTACCTCCAAAACCACCACCGACGCCGATACTATCATAAACCCCACTATCCTCCTTCATTTCCGCCTCCTCCAGCATTATTCCTCCTCTTGCTCGTCCTTCTCTTCTCATACTAGGTTTACTAGGTTGCATCGGAGCCGGGGCTGATTTATCTTTAGCAAGATTCGCCAGTTCTATCAGGTTACTTGCTAATGGGATAAGGGTTGCCAGCGAGATTATCGGTCTGGTCGGATAATACGAGGTGTATAAATCTAATTTGAATGAGATGGGGTTACCGGCGACGAATGAGATATTGACCTCGTTCCAGTCCTCATCAGTCGGGTTCTCCATAATTGCCCAGCCCTGAAGATATGGTTTCGCCTTGGGCTCTTCCGGCAGGATGAGACGATACGAGGTCTTCCAGATGGGCATCTCTATCAGGTATCCAATCTGGATATTCCGTTCGCCTTTGCCTGTGGTCTGTATCTTTACCTGTTTTCTATCCGTGTATTTGGCGTTCTTGTAAATCTCCAGCATTCTCTGCAAATCCTCCTGGATACGTTCATCCAGAATCTTGAGGGTGCTGACCTCAAGAAGGTTAAAGGGCTGGATGGCACCGTCTTCTCTCAAGAATACAATCTTGTAGGCAGTAAGAACGGTGTTATCCATTTTCTGGGTTATTGGCTCAATGCCTAAGATATTACCGCGTGCGGTCTCAACGCCTACTTTAATTTCTGCCTTAACCCCTTTAAGTTGGGTGACGAACTGGGTTAATGCCGCACCCTCAGGCACACGAATCAGGATATTTTCCAATTGCTTTGTAATCGGGTCTTTGGAATCGTAGCCGATAGAGATAATCTTACAATCCTTGCCGTAGTCAATAGCGTATAGAGAGGTTAAGAGGTCCTGCATCTGGTCTGTCCTGAAATCAAGGGTAACGGTAGCGTTATCCCTGATTTTGCCGATACGTTCAAAATAGCCCAGCCCGTGTTTATACAGGACTACTTTCTTCACAGGCGGAGTCGCAGTAGTTTCCTTCTCCTTGTTTGTCTGTGCCCTGACTGCGGTGATACCTGCCCGCCATATGGCAGGCGGGGAGGTTAGTAGTGCAGTCAGCACCATCGTTATGAGTATCCTCTTTGGCATATCGCCCTCCTTTCTTAGAGCCAGTTACCCAACCCCTACGTGCAGGGGCTGGGTTACTGGCTCTTAATCCCGCCCCGAAAACATTCGGGGCGGGACTACTTTTATTTCTTTATATATTGCCTATGGACAGAGTTATTTGCTCTATCTCGTAGGTCAGAAGTTATGCCCGCATCATTCTGGAGACGGACGATTTCGTTATCATACACCTGTTCTTTTGTGCCTGTGCCTTTTTCCATCTGCGTTATGAATTCTTTGATGTTTTCTGCGGTAACAGTTTCAGTTTGGTCTTTGGACTCACTTATAACTGATTCATTAGCATAGGTCTTGAGGAGTTTAGGGTATAATCTCTGGAAGAGTTTATTAGAGTGATAAAGGTCTATGGTATTTATTTCACCATTAAGCACATAGGCAATGCCGATAGATTGGGGATAATCCTTCAGCAGGTCAGCAAATGCCTTTTCATACTCGGCAGATGATTTCTGGATTACAGGGGTTTCCATCTCTTCATTAATGCTGGTGGTTGTGGAGAGTTGGAGTCCGAAGGCGGTCCGAACATTAGATTTATATTCCGCTGCCTTCTCCCACACGTAGGATTGGCTACCAGTTTGAACACCCATCCGCAATTCCTTTGTCGGGGCACAAGCCGGCGCTATTGTGTCAAAATAACCACTCCTACCGCTCCAACGTCCCTGTTCTACGCATAGAGAGGGTATCTCCACCTTGTCTGAGTGTGGTGGTATGATGAGTGATACCTGAATAGTGCGGTCTTGCTTTCCGCCTTTTATCACATCGCCGACCTGGATGAAGAGTGGCTTATCGGAGTTGTTTTCTATATAAAGTTTCTGTACTTCCGCCTGTTCTTTCTCTGAGACCTTCACGCTCTTTTGTTCTAATCCTTCAGCAAGAGTAAGCATATCTTGCTCTGGGGTCGCCTCCTGAGGTTTAGAGATGATAAATAGTGTCATATTCTTGTAAGAATGTGGTGGAGAGATAATGATATCGCCATAGGAAGCGATTTGCAGTGGAATATCTGTTGGTCTGCCGGTCTGCCAGTCTGTCGGTCTGAAAGTCTGCGGTTCTGGACTCTGGAACATGGTTAGCATCGCAGCAGTAGAGAGCAGGAAAACAAGGGTGATGATGATACAGACCGTCATTACCCAGCCACCACGATTAACACTATTTATATATTTCATAACAACCTCCTTTCTTACTCGCTGTTAGACTTTAGTCGTTACAGCGAGTTAGACCCGCCGAAGTCCTACAGGGACGAAGGCGGGTTACTACTGTATTTCCTGAGATACCGGCGGTTG
>JASEHY010000172.1 GCA_030018555.1 Planctomycetota bacterium | reverse complement strand
CTCCTATAATTTAGAATGTTCCATAAGGAGATAAAACTGCAATGATAGAAGATAAGGTTAGTTTTGACGACTTCAAGAAACTTGATATAAGAATTGGAAAGGTTGTCTCGGTGGACAATCATCCTAATGCGGATAAACTCTATATCCTGAAGATAGATATTGGAGGCGATATCAAGCAATGTGTGGCAGGTCTGAAACAATACCTCAGACCTGAGCAGATTCTGAATAAGTCCCTGGCGGTAATAGTAAATCTTCAGCCGGCGGTCTTAAGAGGAGTAGAAAGTCAGGTGATGCTCCTTGCCGCAAGTACCGAAAGCACAACCGGTAGAGATGTTGTTCTCGTGGTGCCCGAGAAAGAACTGCCACCCGGCTCAAGAGTTTCTTGATTAGTTATGACAACCAAAACGGACTTCCTTTTTAAGAGCAATTTGTCTTCAATAGACCCTGATACGGATTTTCTTATCAGGGCAGAAGAAGAAAGACAACGGGGTAATCTTTTGATGATAGCATCAGAATCTCTCTGCCCGAGACCTGTCAGAGAGGCACTAACAACGGTTTTTAGCAACAAATACGCAGAGGGCTATCCATCCTTGCGAATGACCAGAGATGAACGACAGAGAATAGAAAAAGAGCCGGAACGATATTTAGCATTCCATCGCCGTTACGGAGACCGTCGTTTCTACAAAGGTGCCGAGTTCTGTAATTTTATTGAAGTCCTTGCCCAACGTCGTGCTGCAGAACTCTTCGCCAATTCTAATGCAGACGCTGACGAAGTCCTCGTCAATGTCCAACCGCTCTCCGGTGCTGCGGCTAATAACGCCGTATTCAACGCATTCCTTACTCCCGGCGATGTTATGATGGGTATGTCTCTCTCTCACGGCGGTCATCTTACACACGGTAGTCCTTTCAACCGTTCAGGTCGTCAGTATAAAGTTATTCCCTATACGGTCAATCCGGAGAATGGTCAATTTGATTATGCTCTGATAGAGAAACTTGCTCTTGAGCATAAGCCGAAGATAATTATTGCCGGCGCTTCAGCATATCCCTGGACTATTGACTGGGCGAAACTTAAAGCCATCTGTGAAAAGGTGCCGGTTCAGATAGCGGGTCTAAATCAATCGGGCGCACTTTTGATGGCAGATATCTCGCATCCGGCAGGGTTAGTCGTTGCGGGACTATTCCCCAATCCTGTCGGAATAGCGGATATTACCACATTGACGACTCATAAGACACTCTGTGGTCCACGCGGAGCGATTATCATATCCACTGATGACGAGATTGCACGACGTATTGACTTAGGTGTTTTCCCGGGCGAGCAGGGCGGTCCGCATCTTAATCAGATTGCCGCTAAATCGGTCTGCTTTAAGATTGCCGCTACCGAGCAATTTAGGACACTTCAGAAGAAAATCATAGAGAACTGTCAGGCATTAGCCGATGAGTTCAGCAAACTTGGATTACCGCTTGCCTATGGTGGCACCAATACGCATTTGCTCCTGATAGACCTCGGGGCAATGAAGACCTCATCCGGTATCCCGCTCAGTGGTGATGTCGCCTCCAATATTCTTGATTTATGCGGGATTACAGTGAATAAAAACGCTCTACCCGGTGATGAAACAGGTGCAAGACCAAGGGGCTTAAGATTCGGCACTACTATCGTCTCCCAGTTAGGAATGGGTAAGTTAGAAATGAAGAAGATTGCCCATCTGGTTCATTATGTCCTGACTAATATTAAAACTTTCACAGTCATCAGCCATTCTGGTGAGATAGTGCGAGGAAAGATTGACCTTAAGGTGATGGAAAAGACCCGTGCCGAGGTGGATAAACTGGTGGGGCGCTATGCGTCGTCCCGACAGAATTCGTCGGGAAGACGCAAGACGCACAACGCATTGGAAATCAGCGGTGAGCGCGCAACTGCATTCCTGCAATCATTGGTCTCTGCTAATCTTTATATGCTTAAACCTGGCCAGGCAATCCAGACCGCGCTTAAGGTCAGGAATAGCAGTATCGCAGTCGTTCTTAAGATGGTGCATTCAGATACCTTCTTGGTCATCCCACCCAAGGTTAAGATTGATACTGTATTCAGATACTTTAGGGGCTTATCTGACGGTTATATTTTATTCCCATCAGAGGACATTTATGCCAAAGTAGAAGGACCGGTGGTAATCCGCCTACGGCGGGAAAGTTCCAAGTTAAAAGTTACAGCCCCGTATTTAATACGGGGTTCTAACCTGTCCGCCAGGGGCGGATCCGCCTACGGCGGAAAACCTGAAACCTTTGTTTACAAACCTTATACCGGTGCGCCCAGAAAAACCGCTTTATATGAAGAACATCAGAAACTCACTAAACCACAGTTCATTGTCCCATTTGCCGGTTATCTCTTACCCTTATGGTACACCCGCGCCAGTGAAGAACACCTTGCTGTCCGCACTGCGGCCGGACTCTTTGATGTCTCTCATATGGGCAAACTCCAGATATCAGGTCCCTATGCTACCCGATTCCTTGATTTAGTTACCACAAACTATGTCCCTAAACTCAAGGTCGGACAATCACATTATTCTTATATCCTATCCCCGGATGGCGAGGTGATGGATGATATTCTTCTATATCGTTTAGCGGACCTGCCCAGTGGGAGTGATTATCTGATGGTAGTAAATGCGGTAAATACCGAAAAGATAAGACAATATCTGTCGGCGGTGAATAACAGCGAGGTCATCATAGATAAAGATAATCCTGAACGTGAGATAGAAGACAAGGTTACGATTATTGACCGTGCCGAGGTTAACCCTTTAGTCAATATCGCACTGCAGGGACCGAATTCGCTGAAAATACTCTTACACCTTACAGATGAGCCACGAATTGCAAAGACACTCAGACGGCTCAGAAAGACACATTTTATCTATCTTGATATAAAAAGGTTTAAACTTCTCATAGCCAGAACCGGATATACTGGCGAAGAAATGGGCTTTGAGATATTTGTCTCAAAAGAACAGGCAGGAGAATTCTGGAATCTCCTACTTGAGACGGGTAAGAGTTCTGGACTGAAGCCCTGTGGTTTAGCGGCTCGGGACTCGCTTCGCACCGAAGCCGGTCTGCCTCTCTATGGACACGAACTATCAGGTAATAACGTAATTACACCGACTCAAGCCGGTTATGGTGCCTTTATCAAACGGCATAAACCATTCTTTATAGGCAGAAAAGCATATCTCAAGAAGGAAAAGGCACTCGCCACCCGTATAGTCAGGTTCAAAGTAACTACATCTAATGCACGGGCAATAAAACCAGGCAATAAGGTCATTTTATCCCCCGATGTATATCGGGGCGGGGTGGTTACGAGTTGTGTCCTTGCTCACTCTGCACTTCCTCCCGCCAGAGGCGAGGCTCGCCCCGAAGGGCGGCAGGAAAGACCGGCACAAGTTGGAATGGCACTAATAAACAAGGAATACTCTGCAGAAGGAACGAAGATGAACATTCTCCCAACGTCTAAACAGGATAGCCAGTTAGCCGGCGAACCTGTTGAGGCAGTGATACTATCACGATTCCCTCGCCCCGTTAGAGGCGAAATAATACAATGAGACTGTTGACAAAGTCCCAAAAATGTCACCCTGAACTCGTTTCAGGGTCTAAT
>JASEHY010000171.1 GCA_030018555.1 Planctomycetota bacterium | reverse complement strand
ACTCCGAACGGGGTGAACCCCGTTAGAGATAGGTCATCCCTCCGGGATGACCGTAAGAAATAACATTTTCTACACAAACTGTTAATATCATACTTTGATTACCTCTAAAGTTACGGACATTATTTATCAGGCATCTCTAACGGGGTGAACCCCGTTAGAGATAGGTCGTGGCGCCACGACCGTTATTTTATCTCGGGGTGATTCCATCAGTTAGGAAAGAGAATATATGTCAGTTTTATCTGGAAAGAAAAATATCTCTAACGGGGTGAATAGAAAGATAAGGGTGTTGGTGGCAAAGCCGGGATTGGATGGGCATGACCGCGGCGCAAAGGTGGTTGCCTGTGCCCTCAGAGACGCCGGTATGGAAGTCATCTATACCGGCTTACACCAGACACCTGAAATGATAGTGCAGTCCGCTATAGAAGAAGATGTGGATGTTGTGGCGATGTCTATTCTTTCAGGTGCGCATATGACCCTTTTCCCGGCTGTGCTTAATCTGATGAAGAAAAAAGGACTAAAGAATGTCCTCTTGAGCGGTGGCGGTATCGTCCCTGAGGAAGACATCAGAAAATTGAGCAAGAAGGGTGTCGGCAGACTTTTTACACCAGGGACACCGCTGTCAGAGATAGTTAGTTATTATACCGTAGAAGGTAAGAAAATTATTGCTAAAAAGGAGAAAAATTAGATGAAGACAATAACGAAGCCGGTTAAAGGGGGACACAGGTTCGCTACGTTCACTGCAGGGATGAAGAAGGATAATATAGAAATTCTACTCTCCAAAGAGAATCTTGACCTTGAAGATGTTATAAATATAAGAAAACAAATGCTCTCATCAATAAAAATAAGAAGGGAAGTAGAAAAAATACTCGCTGGATTTGATACTGCGAAGACAAGGTTTTCCTCTCAAGCAAAAGTTATCTCAAGAAAAGGAGTCCTTTACTGGATGCTTGATGATGTTAAAATGGCTATAAGTTGTCTTGAGCAGGGCTCTGAGACAGAAGAGAATAATTGTATTTTGGGCTTGTGCTATCTGGAGACGGGTCGCAACGAAGAGGCATATAAACTTCTGGAGAAAGCGTATAAATTATCCCCTGATGTATCTTATATTTTCTCTGCCTATGTTGAATCCCTCATAAAGACCGGAGGAATAGAACCTGCTTTACTCTTATTACGAAAGGTTAAAAATGAGTTTAAGGGTGAACCAATCATCCCCTACTGCCAAGGGTTATGTTATGAAGAACTCAGGGAATATGAAAAATCACTGGATGAATATAATAAGGCGTTATCTCTTGACCCCGAATATGCCCCGGCTATTTTCAGGTTGGCATATAGATATGATTTAATGGGAAAAGAGGATGAGGCAGTGGAACTTTATGAGAAAATTCGCGGGATTAAACCACCCTATATTAATGCCCTGATAAATTTAGGACTCATTTACGAAGACAGATGCGATTACCAGAAGGCAATAGAATGTTATGAGACCGTTTTAAGCATCCATCCGGAGCATCCGCGGGCGAGACTATATAAAGAAGATTCAACAGCAAGTCAGGTAATGTATTATGATGATAGTCTTAAACGTAAAGAGGCAGAATTGAAAAGGTTGCTCTCTCAACCATTGTCTGAATTCCAGTTACCCACCAGAGCCAGAAATTGTCTGGAGGAACAGAAGATAAACACTATAGGTGAACTGGTAAGAAAAACCGAGAGTGAATTATTATCTCGCGAGAATTTAGGCACAAAGACCCTGAAAGATATTAAGGATTTATTAGCCCGTCGCGGTTTAGCCCTTTCTACAGAGCAGAAACCAGTAACAGTTGAATCTCTGCTGAAGTCATATACTTCTCCAGAGGTGCCTAAAGTGATGGATATTCTTAACAAACCGATTTTTGAGATTGACTGGTCAGCCCGCGTGAGGGCATCTCTAACAAAGATGAAAGTATATACTTTTGGAGACCTCGCCAATAAAGCCGAAGATGATTTTCAGGGTTTGCCGAATTTCGGGCAGACATCTCTAAATGAAATTAAACAACGTTTGAGCCAGCATGGATTATCATTAAAAGCGGCTGAATAAATCCCGCACATAACTTATGTACGGGACGATGGGCAAAATGTGAGTTTAGAATACTTCTACTTTATTACTATCTTTCTGTTCGGCTTAATAATAGGTAGTTTCCTTAATGTCTGCATTTATCGTCTGCCTCGCGACGGAATGTCTATCCTTAACCCGTCTTCATTCTGTCCCGAATGCAAATGTCCTGTCAGATGGTATCACAACATCCCGTTGTTTTCTTTTATCTTCTTAGGGGGCAAATGTTCAAGTTGTTCTAAAAGGATTTCCTTACGCTATCCCCTGGTTGAATTACTGACCGCCCTCCTTTTTGTCTTGTCTGCATATTGGTATCTTTATCCGTTTAATCATTTCTCTGGGGCTAATCTAAATAAGGTGGTCTGGTTTGTGGTTTCACTTTATCTTATCAGTTCTCTCATAATAGCAACTTTTATAGATATAGAATTCAGGATTATTCCTGACGAGATTACAATCGCCGGGACGTGTCTTTCATTAGTGGTGAGTGCTTTGTTTCCGTTTATTCATACTGCTACGATTTTATCTCTGCCTGACTGGTTCACCGGGGCAGGACTACAGGGTTTTGTGCAGGGTTTAACAAGCGCACTCTGCGGAATATTGGCAGGAGGCGGTATTATTTTTTTAGTGGGGTTTATAGGAGAATTGATTTTTCGTAAGCCAGCAATGGGGTTTGGTGATGTTAAACTTATGGCATTTTTAGGAGGATTCCTCGGGCCGGAATCTATTTTATACATCTTTCTGATAGGTTGTGTTTTTGGTTCTGTTATAGGGATAATACTATATCTTATGACTCGGGAGCATTATATAGCATTTGGTCCGTACCTTGCTCTTGCTGCTCTGATAGTTATGTTTTTCAAACCCCAGGTAGTCCACCTGGTTTTCACTGCTTACCCCAACTTCATAAGGGGATTGATTGGTTGAGCAGAAATTCCCCAACTTGTCACCCTGTCCCGAATGCTTTCGGGATCAGGGTCTGTGCAGATTCCGTCCCGATAGCCATCGGGACGGAGTTTATCCCCCGATGTTACATCGGGGGGCTGTCGCTCCGTAGAATCGTCTTATTTTATTTGACATAATAGCCGATATAGATATAAGACAAATATTAGTAGACTACCATTAAATCTGTCTAATCTGTGGCTATATGACCAATAAGTTTAAAAAATATTATGTGAGTTTAACTGCCGAGGAGATGATGCTTTTGACTTTAAGGGACGAATTGTATGGGGGGCAATGGGAGCGGATGATAAAGGACCTCAATGACCGACTCAATCTTCGTCCTTATATATTCAAATTAGTCAACCGTATTAAAGATGACCTTCAACGTATTCAGAAACTTCAAGAATATGAGAAAAAACACGGCATAAACATTAGCGATTATATTGTTTCTGAGGAAGAAAAACATAAGATATGAATTATTCCCCTCACCCTCTTGCAGTGCCGCCCCCTTCTCGCCTCGTCTCCGACGAGTCGGAGCGGGCGGGGGCGAGCCTCGCCCTGCTGGGCGGGGGGAAGGAATGGTATTGTTAGACCCCTTAATAATACCAAGAT
>JASEHY010000170.1 GCA_030018555.1 Planctomycetota bacterium | reverse complement strand
AACGTCTATGTAGCGGTGGCATTTATGCCACATAAATAATAGACAAAATTAGCCAATTTTTATATAAATAAGACTATGCAAAATAAGTTTCTTGGTATCTGGATAATCGGGGCATCTGGTTCTGTCGCCACCTCCGTGGTGGCTGGTGCTGAACTTTTAGCCCAGCGCCTTATTGAACCAATCGGCTTAATCACTGAAATCCCGGAGTTTTCAGAGATTATCTTTGTCCCATTTACTCAGATGGTCTTTGGTGGTCACGAAGTCCGCCCGCGTACTAGCAAAGAAAGTTTTAGAGAATTATCCGAAGAATTACATATTAACCACCAACTTATTGAAAGGGTTTGTCCTTATCTTGATGCTTTCCAAAAGAACATTCGTCTGGGAACAACCATCGGCTGCGGAAAAGGAGTTGAAGAGGCGGTCGGAGGAACGAGCCAACTGGATACTTTACCACTTCCTGAAATAGTTCACCAGATGGAAAAGGATATTACTGATTTCAAGAAGTTAAATCATTTAGAACAAGTAGTGGTACTCAACTTGGCTTCTACTGAACCTCCTATTAAACTGGGGGTTCATACTGAAACCATTAAAGGTTTTGAAGAATCTATTCGGAATAATCATAAAGAAGTAGTTCGGGCAAGTTGTCTCTATGCCTATGTTGCTTTCAGATGTGGTTGTCCGTATATTAATTTTACACCTTCCGCAGGTGCATCTATTCCAGCACTTCTGGAAATGGCTAAACAACGGAACTTGTCTCATGCGGGTCAGGATGGCAAAACCGGTGAAACACTTATCAAAGCGGTGTTAGGCAGTATGTTCAAATACCGCGCCCTTAAAATCCTTTCCTGGCAGGGTTATAATATCCTAGGAAATATGGACGGTAAAGTTTTAACTGACCCGGAAACTCTTCAATCTAAACTAATTGCTAAAAATACCGTCCTACCACAAGTCTTGGGTTATAAACCACACACCCATATTGGAATTGATTATGTCCCCTCACTGGGTGAATGGAAAGTGGCATGGGATTTTATTCACTTTGAGGGATTTCTGGGAACAAAAATGTCAATGCAATTTATCTGGCAGGGTTGTGATTCAATGCTGGCTGTCCCGCTGGTGCTGGACTTAATCAGATTGGTTGAGTTGTCTGCTCGTCGGAAAGAATCTGGCGCACTCGGACACCTCGGACTATTTTTTAAGCAACCACTTGGCACCCCGCCCAGCACCCATCCTTCGGATGGGTGCTGGGTCGGGGACTTGCATCATCAGTGGCATCATTTAGAGTCATACTTGGAACAGGTTAAAAAGACATCCTATAAGGAGTAAAGGTATTATCCCGACATTCGTCGGGATCTAAGAGCCAGTAAGTCGTTACACTCCAACTGGCTCTAAGAGGAGTCAAGTAATGAGAATTATTGAGCCACATATTCATATGTATGCACGGACGACGGATGACTATGAGGCGATGAAAAAAGTTGGCTATATCGCCGTGATTGAACCATCTTTCTGGTCAGGCACAGACCGCTCCTGTGCGGGTAGTTACTACGATTACTTTCGTCATCTATTAGAATTTGAGAATAGCCGGGCACGAAAATATGGTCTATATCACTATAGTTTCTTAGGGGTCAATGCTAAAGAGTCCCGTCACAGGGATATTGCCTTTGAAGTAATTGATAATATGGAAAAATACCTCTTTCATCCAAACTGCTTAGGGGTTGGTGAAATTGGCTTGGATTTAATTACACCAACTGAAGAGGAAGTTTTTAGCCGTCAGGTGGAACTTGCAGAGAAGCATAAATTACTGGTGATAATCCATTCACCGCATACTAATAAACGAGTTGGAATAGAACGGTTGATTGAAATCCTCAAGAAAGTCGGGGCTGATTGCAAACGCTATATTATGGACCACAACACAGAAGAGACAATTGAGATAACACTTGCCCAACCTGACCTTTTAGCCGGCATTACGCTTTATCCAACCAAGGTGAATGCCGAGCGTGCCGCTGATATGATTAAGAAATATGGACAGGAACGGATTGTTCTGAATAGTTCCGCGGATTGGGGTAAATCATATCCTCTCAATTTGTACGAGGCGGCGAAAGAATTTCCACAGTTCGGACTCAAAGATGAGATAATCCAGAAGGTTATTTATGAAAATGCCTTCCGCTTCTTTAGTCAATCCCCTAAATTCCGTCTGGAGGACTGATGAAATTTGCTTACAGCACTAATGCCTTTAAACGATATACTCTTGAAGATGCCCTCAGGTTAATTAAAGAAATCGGCTTTGATGGTGTGGAGATAATGGCTGACCACCCTCATCTCTACCCACCGGATTGCACCTTAAAAAAGGTTGAGAGATTAAATCACCACTTAACTACGCTTGGACTAAAAGTCTCAAATCTGAACACCTTTACACTGACAGGTTATCCGGGCGGGAATATGCATCATCCTTCCTGGATTGAGAAAGACACCCGGTTACGTCAGGTTCGTTATGAGCACACGCGGAACTGCTTAAGATTAGCCGCACAATTAGGATGCCCTAATATCTCTACACAGCCCGGTGGTAAGGTAGAAGACTTTTCACCTGAAGAGTCAATAAAACTATTTATTTCTGGTCTCCAGGAGATGCTACCACTTGCCCTCCAACTCGGAGTGAAAATATTGATTGAACCTGAACCAGAATTACTTCTGGAAAATTCAGGTCAATTTGCCGAGTTTATCAAACAGGTTGATAGTTCCCTTATTGGTCTGAATTGCGACATCGGGCACTTCTACTGTGCCGGTGAAGAACCATCTGAAGTAATCAGGACATTTAGACAATATATTTATCACATTCATATAGAAGACATCAAAAACCGCATTCATAATCATCTGATATGCGGTCAGGGCGAGATAGATTTCGCATCCGTCTTCGCCGCATTAAAAGAAATCAACTATATCGGTTTTATCAGTGTAGAACTATATCCCTATCAGGAAAACCCGGTTCAGGCAGGTAAAATAAGTTTGGAGTATTTAAGAAAAATTATCTCAGTATAGAATAGAAACCACAGACTCTACTTCGTCTTCCGAAGTAGCCGGAGGGCTACGAAGGACGGGTTTCACAGATGACACACCCGTACGGGGGTGTAATTGAGGGATTTAATTGAGGCTGTATCAATTTTTCCGCATTCAACCCGTCATTCCTGCCCCCTACGGGATAAACTCCAGCAGGCTTGCCCACGCGAAAGCGGGGGAGTCCAGGTTCTTTGCATCATACTGGATTACCGTTTTCGCGGGAATGACAGGTAAGGAGAGACAACCCATTAAATTATGTGTGACAGACCACTAAAAGAATGAATCTATCAGTGTAATCTGTGCAATCTGTGGTTACGGAGTTTTCTTGAATGAAATCAGTTGTCCCTTTTCTACGATTGGTCCGTTTGCCGAATATATTCACGGTCTTATCTAACATCTGGACTGGCAGTTTTATAGCCACCGATGGTATGCCAGAGTTTTCTGGTGTGGTCTTTGCCTCAGTGGCGGGAGTTACTCTGTATGCAGGAGGTGTGGCGCTTAATGACTATTGTGACCGCACTGCCGACGGGCTTTTACTGCTGGTTGGAGCCGAGCGACCCACTGGGTCACCTTGTGGGCAACTTACCAGCAGTTATGGTGGCAGTATAGGT
>JASEHY010000016.1 GCA_030018555.1 Planctomycetota bacterium | reverse complement strand
AGGTATTGCACCGTTAATTAAATTTGCTGACAGCTTGAAAGAACATCTGCCCGGTATTTTAGCGCATTGTCGCTATTGGATTAGCACTTCGTTTTTAGAGGGGATGAACAACAAGATAAAAGTAATAAAGAGAATAGCATTTGGTTTCAGGGATATGGATTATTTCTTCTTAAAGATTAGAGGAGCATTTAGGGGGTAAACAGGATTTAGTTTTACGAGAAAGGAGGTGATGTTTATATGACAGGATGAGGTAATAAACTTTCTTTTCATGAATAAAAATCTCTTGACAAGATGAGGAGAAAAGGTTATAAATCATTTACTTGAGAAGTGTGGGTATTAACCCACTAAAATGTCGGAAGAACCATATAAAATGGGGTATAATAATAAGGAGTAGCATACTATGGAAAAGACATTAGTGATTATTAAGCCAGATGGGGTTCAGAGAAAACTAATCGGGGAAATCATTAGCCGTTTTGAGCATAAAGGATTAAAAATTGTAGGATTGAAAATGATGAAGGTATCTCCAAAGCAAGCAGAAACACTTTACGCTATTCATAAGAAAAAGCAGTTCTACCAGGGATTGCTTAAGTTTATTACTGCCGGTACGGTGGTTACGATGGTGGTGGAAGGTATTGGTGCGGTGAATATCTCCCGTAAGTTATTAGGTGCTACCTTTGGCGCTGATGCCGAACCCGGCACAATCCGTGGAGATTTCGGAGCCAGTATCAGTTATAACCTTGTCCACGCCTCTGATTCACCAGAAACCGCACAGAACGAAATCGCTATCTTCTTTAAGGAAACCGAAATATTGTCCTATATTCTGGACAATCTCAAATGGGTTTATCATCCTTCTGAAGAAGAAGAGATGAGTAGTTAAACAGAAGATTAAAGATATGCTCCGCCATTCGGCCTGCCTACCGCAGGCAGGCGGGGTCTAAGTGCCAGTAATGCCTCCCCGATATAACATCGGGGTGTCTAACTGGCTCTAACCCTTACAGGATAAGAGCCAGTAATCCCGATAAATCGGGAGTCTAACTGGCTCTAACCCTTACAGGATAAGAGCCAGTAACGACCTTCGGTCTAACTGGCTCTAAGAGAGGTGTTTTATGAGACGAAATAATAATGGATTTACCCTGATAGAGTTGCTGATGGTGGTTATCATTATCGGAATACTTGCCGCAATGGTGGTTCCCAGATTCGTTGGGGTGGGAGACAAATCTCGCAAAAAAGTAGCCTTTGCAAATATTACAACGATAAGTTCTGCTCTGGGAAGATACGAAATGGAGAACGGGATGTTTCCTACCACTGAGCAGGGGCTTAAGGCATTGATGGAAAAGCCAACATCTTCTCCGATTCCCAAAGAGTGGAGTGGTCCTTATTTGAACGAAGAGCCAACTGACCCGTGGAAAGAGAAATATCAATATTCTTGCCCTCCCCAGAGAGGTAGAACTGACTTTGACCTCTGGTCTCTTGGACCTGACGGCAAAGATGGAACAGAAGATGATATTACTAACTGGAAGAAACAAGAGTAACGGCTCTGCTTACTGGCTGTCAGACCGTCCCGCTTTAGCGGGATTACAGCCAGTTATCCCGATGAATATCGGGATTACCGGCCTGACCCCATTAGAAGTAATTCCGTCCCGACCAGTCGGGATCGGAATGCCGTCCCAGCGGGACGGACTTCTAACGGGGTTGACACTTCTGGAAGTCATTCTCGCAGTTTCTATTCTTGCCATCTGTATTGTCGCCATTTTTCAGGCGTTTATCAGTTGTTTTGACGCTCAATTAAGAGCAGAAAATTATGTCTGTATAGCATTACTTGTCTCTGACCAGTTAGAATATGCAGAAGAGTTTGAGATACCTACGAATTCAGGTGAGGTTTCTGAAGATATCCGCCATTTTTCCTGGCAGATTGAACAGAATGACATAGAAGATTATCCCAAATTAAAGGAAGTGATCCTGAATAGTGTGTGGGAACAAGGAAGAAGAAAGGGTGGATTCTCATTAACAACACACCTCTGGAACCCTCAATAAAAGCCACAGATTACACGGATTTTATCCATTTTAATCTCTGGCTCGATACTCTGATAAATTACTCTCTCCCTTGATGGGAGAGGGTAGGGTGAGGGTGTCCCCCCTCACCTTAATCCTCTCCCACGAGGTGAGAGGAAACTGGCTTTGAAATCCCATACAATAAAATATGCGTTCAATAAAAGGGTTTACTCTGATAGAAGTAATACTCGCAAGTGTTTTAGTTGCTGTAGTTTCTCTGGCTATATACCATTCTTATAGCCAGGGAATTCTTGTCTGGAAAAAAGGACAGGAGGCATCTAATCAGGACAAGGCGATTATGTTTATTGAAAGGATTACCCGTGAGATTAAAAATAGCCGTCCCTTCGCTCCAATCGGATTCTCTGTAGAAGAAGAAAAGATTTCTTTTCCCAATGTTGTCTTGAAATATGGCTGGGATAAAACAGTTTCAGATGATAAAGAATCAGAAGCGGAACAATCAGACTGTCCACTTCCTCTTATCGCAAGATTCACCTACGAATATGATAAAACCAATGAGAAAATAACTCGTATGGAGGAAATATATGCTTATCCAAATTTAGATGAATTGAAAAGAGAATCAGATGCTATGAAAAAGTCAACCCCTAGAACAATTCTTGAAGATGTGGAGAAAATAACTTTTTCCTGTGCGACAGCCAAAACCGAAGACCTGGATTTTACAAACCCTATCTCAACAACAATAGCGCCTTATGCAATAAAAATAGAATTAAAATTAAAGACGATGAAGAAATCTCTTTCTCGGACAGTATTCATTCCTGTAAGCCGAGCAAAGTATGACAAGCAAAAATAGACTAACCAAGAATATTATCGGTAGCAGTCCTCAAGAAGCAACCCTGTGCCCATACGGTCATGCCGAAGGCAGATCCGTTTCTGGCGGACAGATCCGCCTCTGGCGGAGATGTTGGCATTCTTGTTACTGGCTGTTAGACCGTCCCGCTTTAGCGGGATTACAGCCAGTTATCCCGATGAATAGCGGGATTACTGCCAGTTCTGGCGGTGTTCTGGTGCTTGTTCTCTGGGTAATAACTAGTTTGACTATTTTAATGGTTAGTATAAGCATCCTTTCTTCCTCTCAAGTAAGTTTTGCCAAGTATTATCGTAACCGGACTATCTTATATTTTATAGCACGAGCCGGTATCAACAGAGCAATAGCAAAATTAGACCAGGATAAAGAACAAAAGACTTTTGATGCTCTCAAGGAAGAATGGAGCAATAAACCGGAGATGTTTAACAGAATTCCTGTAGGACAGGGTTTTGTTACCGTCTCCTATGACTATTCCAACTTTATGAAAGAGTCCACCTCTGAAGGCAGTAAGGTTATTACCACCACTTTTTATGGTCTCATTGACGAAGAGCGGAAAATAAATATTAATTCAGCCAAAGCAACATTCCTGCAATCACTTTTTCAGGAAAGATGCGGATTTTCACCGGCGCAGGCAAAAGAAGTCGCGGATAGCATAATTGACTGGCGGGATGAAGACGATGAGCGACGCGAAAGCGGAGCAGAAAATACCTATTACCAGAGTCTTCCTCACTCTTATCAGTGCAAGAATGGTAAGTTTGATTTATTAGAAGAACTGATATTGGTAAAAGGGGTAACTCCGCAGTCATTTCAGGAAGTGAAAGATTTTATCACTATCTTCGGTGACGGGAAGATAAATATTAATACCGCATCCTATCCTGTCTTACACGCTCTTGGTTTAAGCGATACTTTAATCGGAAAGATAATCAGTTGTCGTAGTGGTTCTGACGAAATAGAAGGAACCGAAGACGATGAGGTTTTCACTCAACTTGCTACTATTATCCCAACCTTGAATAAAAAAGGGTCTCTTTCTCCTTCAGAGGTCTCGCAGATAAATAACCTGATTGCCACAAATGCTATTACTATAAAATCAAACTATTTTCAGGTTATCTCTCACGGCTATCTTGCCGATATAAATGATGAGACAGGTAATAAAAATAGTCGGAAAATTATTTGTATCATAGATAGAAATGGTAAAATAGGGTACTGGCGAGAATAATATGTTGTTTCCATCAAAAAACTTACTCGGTATAGAAATAGGTGGACAATACCTCAAAATTGTTCATTTCAACAATAAAAATGAGATTCTCCACTGGACATCCACAGACATTCGTGTCCTAACTGATGAGGGAACAATTGATTTTATTCGCAATTATCTTCTATCAAATAAGATAAAAACAGTAGATGTAATTAATTCTATCCCAGCCCGTTATACCATTACCAAAAACATAGAGTTGCCTTCTACTGACCCGGCTGAAATGCGTCAGATAATAAAACTTCAGGCGGGACACCATTCTCCCTATTCAGCGGATGAAATTGTTATTGATTACATTCCTATAGGTGTTTTCAAGGGAGGATATACCAGAGTGTTTTTAATAATAGTTAACCGCGATAATATTAAACGTAATTTTGATATTATAGAACGAGCCGGCTTGAGACTAAAAAAGACCACTCTGTCTCTGGAAACACTATCCTTGTGGTATAAAGAACGTTCAACATTAGGTACTTCAGGGATTCTCCACTTAGACGCGGATAACACCGATTTCTTGGTGCTTCGCGAACAAAAACCTATCTTTCTGCGAAACATACCGGTCGGGATTGAGCAATTACTCTTTGATAAAGAACGATTTCTCCAGCAGTTTTTAGAAGAAATCAATCACTCTCTGGAAGCATATCAAACAGAACAACTAGAACCTCTCTCAAAGATTATCGCTTGTGGTGCCACTTCTAAAGCGGAGGAATTTATTCGTGCTATTCCCGAAAGAAATACTCTATCAGTAACTATGGAGGATATCTTTGAGGGGATAAAAACACATCCTCTATCCGCAGATATCAAGGGTAACACTTCAGGACTATCGGTTTTAAGTCTCGCTTCTGCTGTCATTAAACAGAATAAGATACAAATAGATTTAACACCGGAAGAAGCAAAACTGCGAGAGGCGGTTACTGAAAAAAGTAGAGATATTATCTGGATGGGAACCCTTGTCTTCTTTATTATGATATTACTCATTTCTATTTTCGCCCAGAAAATATGGATGAGAAACAAAACCGTTGATGTTCTGACCAAAGAAAACTTGAAATATGCGGCAGAATCAAGCGACTTAAAAAATACCAGACAGAAATTGAAAGAGGTAAAAACCCTTTTATCACGGCGTTATTTTGCCCTTGATGCCTTATTGGAAGTGCATAAACATATTTCCCCTGAGATTTATCTAACAAGTATGGTTTTTGATGATTCAAAGGAGCGGAAAGACCAGAATAAAATGACTCTGGATGGGATAGCCTTTACAAAGGACGATGCGATTAATTTTGGCACAAGATTGGAAGGGTCAGAATATTTCAAACTCGTGAACCCACCGGATGTAACATCGCGTCGTGAACGTGTGAAAGGAATCGAGAGAGAAATGGTTGAATTTAAAATAGTCTGCGCCTTTGAGAAATAAATATGAAATTTATATCAAAACTATCTAACAGGGAACGTTTTTTCCTCTATATTACTTTATTAATTGTCGCTATTTTTTTAGTTGAGAGTTTTATTTTTTCTGGAATGCTTCAGAAGACAAACAGTCTGGGCTTTGAAATAGAAAAACTAAAAAACGAGTTAACAGATAATAAAAACATCTTGTCGTATAAAAATATAATAACTAAAGAATATGAATTATACGGAAAATACTTAGAAAAAGAAAGCAACCCCGACCAGGAACTCCAGAAAACAGTGAACAGTTTAGTCACACAGGCAGGGTTGTTGAATGCAGACTACAAACCGCTTCTTTTAAAAGGTGGAAACAAATATCTTATAGACCTAAACGCAGAAGGAGAGATGAAAAAAGTGATTAATTTTATGTATAACCTGAATACGGTTTCTTCTCTTCTTAAAATAGAGAAAATGAATATATCGCCCAAGACACCAAAATCAGAAATACTGAAAATATATCTACAAATCTCTAAAACAGTTGTTAATTGAGCATAGAGCATAGAGCATAGAGCGTATAGCGTTCCGATATTTATCGGGTGCTCTATGTCCTATGCTCTATGCTCTACGCTCTTTATGAATCTACAAGGAAGAGAAATCTACTGGAACCTACTCCCACCTCAACTCTTCATCGTTATACTCTACAGTTTATTTATTATCGCTACGGCAATCTTCCTTTACGGCGCATTCAAACATATTCGTCTGATTCG
This sequence comes from Planctomycetota bacterium, assembly GCA_030018555.1. Lineage (GTDB taxonomy): Bacteria > Planctomycetota > MHYJ01 > JACQXL01 > JACQXL01 > Yes70-35. The sequence goes on along the minus strand of JASEHY010000016.1, from coordinate 8,006 downwards.
CATGGGTAAAAAAGATAGCCGATTTTCTTTTTCTTTCATTATCACAAGGATTACTAATCTTATTTACTACGGCTTATTTCAGCGAAGAATATTAGAGCAACCCTATCAGGGTCTGCTACACAGTGGTATTTTGTACGGTTTCATTATCCTCTTTATCGGCACGACACTCGTATTGATTCAGGCAGATTTTGGGCTACTTATACTCAAGGGCACCTTCTACAAATACTTTTCACTTGCGCTGGATGTAGCAGGCGCAGCTATCCTGCTCGGGTTACTCCTCGCTTTTATAAAACGCTATGTTATTAAACCATCTGAATTAAAAAACACTCAACTGGACGATTTACTCGTTATTCTACTTTTAGGATGTATAGTCATCACGGGTTTTATTTTAGAAGGCATCAGAATGGCGGCAACGGAAATCCCGACACAATCAACCATTCGTTACTTTTCCCCGGTGGGCTTAATAGTTGGAAACTTAATCATCTCAACCGGCTTCAAAGAAGCATTTATCATTTCTATTTATCCGCTCTTCTGGTTATTGCATCTTATTCTGGCTATGATTTTCATTGCTTATATTCCATGGTCTAAATTGATGCATATATTTACCGCACCCCTGAACATATTCTTCAGTTCGCTCACCCATCCCGGCACACTAACAAATCTTGATTTAGAAACAGCAGAAGAATTTGGGATTGCTAAAATAACAGACTTTACATGGAAAGACCTTCTTGATTTAGATGCCTGCACCCGTTGCGGACGATGCGATACCGGTTGTCCGGCAAACTTGAGTAATAAGCCTCTCCAGCCCAGGCAACTGATTCAAAACCTTAAGAAACATCTTTTCTCTCAATATAAAAAGAAGGGGGGGGCTAAGCCACCATCCAATCTTTTCCCTGATACAGTTTCTTATGATGAAATATGGGACTGCACCACCTGTCTCTTTTGTCGCTCAAACTGTCCTGTCTTTATTGAGCATCCTTCTAAAATAATAGAGTTCAGACGCTATCTTGTCCTTGCTGAAAGCAACTTCCCTTCAGAGGTCAAGACAATGTTCAAGAATATGGAGACAAATAATAACCCCTGGCCTGTGAGTTGGGATAAGCGGACAGAGTGGTGTAAGGATATGGATGTAAGGATACTAAATGAAGGTGAAAAAACGGATGTTCTACTCTGGGTGGGTTGTGCAGGTACTACTGATGAACGCAATACTAAAGTCGCCCGCCATCTCGTTAAAATACTCCACAAAACAGGAATTGATTTTGCTATAATGGGCAATGCTGAACGATGTTGTGGCGACCCCGCAAGACGCATCGGGAACGAGTATCTATATCAGCAACTTGCTAATGAAAATATTAACACCCTCAAAAAATATAATTTTACTAAAATCCTTTCATCCTGTCCCCATTGCTATAGTACCCTCAAAAACGAATATCATCAGATGGGAACAGAATTTTCAGTTATTCACCATACCGAATTTCTGTGGGAATTAATTCGGTCAGGCAAATTATCCATTCCGCAATCCGTCCCGCCCAGGCGGGACAATCCGCAATCGGTCACCTATCATGACTCCTGCTATTTAGGGAGGTATAACAATATTTATAATGCTCCGCGAAAGGTCTTACGGTCTTTATCAGACGTAAAATTCAGAGAGATGCCTCGCAATTACAAAAACAGTTTCTGTTGTGGTGCTGGAGGCGGTAGAATGTGGATGGAAGAAAAAAGAGGCACCAGAATTAACCAGAACCGCATCCAGGAAGCATATAATACTATTAAAGATGGTATAGTCGTAACCGCCTGTCCGTATTGTCTTACTATGCTTGAAGATGGTGTCAAAGAGAAGGAACTTGCTGATAATCTCAAGGTAAGAGATATAGCGGAAATATTGATATAGAAACTCATCTCACCGCCGCCCAACTTCGTTGGGCGAGGTTCTCGCCTCGTCTCCGCCCCAGCCTCGCTCTCGCTCGGCGAGGCGGGCGAGGCGGAGCGGGCGCTGGAGCGAGGCGAACGTTGCGACTCCGCAAGCAGATTACACACCTGCCCGACCTGACTGCCCGTCCGAACGGCTCGTCCGGGCGGGCAGCAGTCAGGCTGGCACTGGTCAGGCGAGGATGTCACCACGAATTCCCCGAATGTAGAAAACTATATCGGGGCGGGGTGGTTGCACTATTGGAAATCGTAAGAGATGCTTATTTTACCCTTGCCACTAACTCTATCAGTAGTCCCTTGAGTACAGGGCTGGTTACCTTCAAGAACCATTTCTCCACTTAATTCTACTTTAGTAAAACGTCCCTTTTTTATCGCAAACACTGCATTGCCTTTAAGCTTGGCTTCTATCCCCAAGCCATTATCGTCACCTTGTAAGGAAAGAGTCATTTCAATAACGGCTGATTCCTGTCCACCCATCGGCTTGACCTCTTTGAGGATGCATTTTAGAGAACCATTATTGAAAGTTGCGTTAATGCCCACCTCTGTACAGCCATGAATCTCACTTCTCTTTTTATGATTGCTGAAATTGAATATTCTCGTTACGACTTCTTTTGGCACTTCCCATTCTGATTTTACCTTAACTTCTTTTACGGGTAAAATTAGTGCGAATCTGTGTTCGTTCACTGATAGAAATTTCTTTATCTCATCTAGTATGAAACTGGCAGAATTAGCCGGAGTAATGGTGCCGTCTGATTCTATAACAATCTTTTTGCCATCCAGAGGTTCCTGTTTTCCCTGTTGAGATGATTTACTGATATAATATTTAGAAGAGCGATATGTCCGTTCCAGTCGGCTTATCTCTCCATCTGTTAGTTTTAATATCTTTTGCTCTATTTCCTGCTCCAATCTGGAATACAAGAGTATGGGCGGATGCCCGGGAATAGAAGATGTCTCGGCTCTGGCTGATGCCTCAAGTTTATATCTTATTATCTCCTTGTCGCCTTCTTTGAAAGAAGCAGATAAGGTGTATGACTTGGGAGGTGGGGTGGCGTGAAGAATATTTGCGAGAGTAAGGGCTAAAAAAGCCCCTGCGAAAAATAGTAATCTGTGCTTCATAATATCTCTCGTTTAATCGCCGGCCGGGGGGACTGGAACTTTCTTCGGCTCCCTCAGCATAGAGATAATAATTAAAATTGCACCAATTGTTATGTAAGTATCAGCCAGATTAAAAATGGGCCAGTTGATTAAGTGGAAGTCAATAAAATCACGTACCGCTTTATAGACAATACGGTCATACAGATTCCCTATAGCACCTGCCAGTATTAAGCCGAATGAAATAGATAATATTACATATCTCTTAGTGGATTGTGGCAAGGCATTTTCTCCTTCCATAGTTTTGATTACTTGCTCTCCTGTGAATAGATGGGAATATTTAAACATTACAATAATAAGAGGAACTGCCAGAGCAGGCATGATGAGAAATACCACAGACCCTTCCTGAAAGAGTCCCCAGATAATGCCAGGATTACGCACTGATTTTACTCCCAGCACTCCGGGAATAATATCAAATGGTGTGACAGAACAAGTAAGATGTTTGGTAATAAGGTCGCTTATTACTCCCAGTATGGCAACCGAGAAGAAGATAAACCATCTGGTAACATCAGTGTTTTTCCATAGATTCTTTACATTGGACACAGAAACGGGCATAAGGAATAACTTTCAGGCGGTTTTCACCGATGGGGTTAGAGCATTCTTCACATATTCCATATGTTTTATCTTCAATGCGTTCTAAAGACTCATCTACTTCTTTTAACTCAATATCTTCACCTTCAAGAAGTCCAAGAGAAAAGTCCTGTTCAAAAGTATCACTACCGCTATCAGCCAGATGAATAGGCAGTCCGGAAAGGTCTCCCCTTGCATCCTTTCCTGATTTTTTTAATGTGCTGTCTTCTAAATGCCCCATATTTTCATGCAGGGATTTTTTTATGTTTAGAAGACGTCCTTTAAATTCTTTTAGTTTGGTCTTATTGAAGGGTGTTTTGACATTTATAACCTCTCTCTTTTCTATCTGTTTCTTGCCCAAAGAGGTCATTGTCTTGCAAACAGACGATTTTGTTTTAATGTTCTTTCTCTTTCTTTTCATTTTATGTAGAGACACCCTCTGTTCTAACGGGGTTTACCCCGTTAGAAGTCCGACGCCAAAAGGCGTCGGCAGTCGCCTCCCGCCCCGCAGGGCGTCGCCCCGCCGGGCGAACCTCGCCCCGAAGGGCGGGAGGCTCGCCTCCGGCGGCGGGCGACTTACTTCTAACGAGGTTAAGTTGTCCCTTACGGGACCTTTTATCCATTATCCCGTTGGGGATGTTTTTCCTTTATAATGGTATTTAAACGGGCTATATTCTTTCGCAGTTTTCTGATTTCAGTATGATTCTGAACTACATCTGTTACCTGACGACAGCGCAGGCGAAAATACTCTTTCTTTGTATTTTCAAGTTCTGTCTTTAATTCGGTTATATCTTTTTGTCTTATTTCTTTCAGTGTTAACATAATATGTTTAATGAATTCGCTTCACCATCTTTACGGTAAAAGGCATTTTGTGTGCTACTGAATTAAAGACTTTTTTGGCAATGTCTTCTGTAACACCATCAATTTCATAAAGAATCGCGCCCTTTTTTATTTCCGCTGCATAGTATTCCGGCTCACCCTTTCCGGTGCCCATTCTTGTCTCTGCCGGCTTTGCAGTAATCGGCTTGTGCGGAAAAACCCTTATCCAGAATTTACCTGTTGGAGGAATTAAATGGCTGATGGCAACACGACCTGCCTCAATCTGCTGTGCTGAAAGCCATCCCGTCTCAAGAGAAAGCAATCCATATTCTCCGAACGCAACATAATTTCCCCTTTGAGCGGCCCCTTTAAGGTTACCTCGTTGCCATTTACGATATTTTATCCTCTTGGGCGTCAACATAAACTCATCACCCTACCTTAAACATTCCCCCCTATGCGGGACAAAAAGCCGGAATAGTATCACTTCTGATTGCCAACCCCCGTTTTCGCAGACCCGCCTGCCGGTCGGGCAGGAATCCCTGCTTGCAGTGAGCCCTTCGTTCCTTGGTAGCCACCATCCCGTTGGTAGCCACCATCCCGTGAGGGAGAGGGACAGGATAAACTCCGCGAACCTGTTCGTGCGGTTTCGTCTGCCAGCGGTAATGCTGTAAGAGTGCCTCAAATGCCAAAATCGCCCTTTCAGGAGAGGGATAGCAAGGAATGTCAGATTGTTTAATAATCTTTATAGCGCGTAAAGCAATCTCTCCGCCCATAAAACAAGTCAGAATTGGTTTCTGTGTCTTCTGGAATATTTCCACTGTTGCCTTGGCGATAAACTCGGGTTGTTGTGCACCTGCTGGTGTATAGATTACCAGAATACCATCAACATTTTTATCGTTATGCGTCAGGTTGAGTGCCAATTTATACCGTTCATAATTGGCATCTGCAATAACATCAATGGGATTATATATATTGGCACCGGCGGGGAAACTATTGCGGAGTTTAGTCAGAGTCTCCTGAGAGAACTCCGCCATTTTAAGCAATTTACTTCTTTCTATACGGTCTGTAGCCATTACTGCCGGACCACCGGAGTTAGTAACAATACCGATTCGGGGTCCTTTTAGAGGAAGAGATAAGTAAGTGGTAAAAGCGCTGGCGATGTCAAATAAGTCGCTGATAGTTTCAACCCTGATGACGCCTGACTGGATAAAAGCGGACTGGTATGCACGGTCCTGACCTGCTAAAGAGCCGGTATGTGATGATGCGGCTCGTGAGCCGGCTGCGGTTGAACCACCCTTGAGAATAATTATGGGCTTGAAACGACTTAACTCTCCTGCAACTTCCATAAACTTACGACCATTTTCTATCCCTTCCAGATATGCCAGTATTACCTTAACATCTTTTTCTTTACCTAAAAACTCCAATAAAGACACCTCATCAATATCTATCTTATTACCGAGCGAGATAAGTTTTGAGATGCCGATTTTTTCCTGAATCGCCCAGTCCAGAACAGCCATTGACAGGGCACCTGATTGTGAGAAGAATGCAATATGTCCACGGGGTGGCATCTTTTCTGTGGCTGAAAATGTCGCATTCAATGGTGTGGTGGTATCTATGAAGCCGATACAATTTGGTCCAATCGTGGCGATATGATGCTGTTTCAAAAGCGTCTGGATTTCTCTTTCCATCCGTGCGCCATCTGGACCGATTTCCTTAAATCCAGCGGTTATTATCACGGCTGATTTTATTCCCCTGCAGAGGTTTAGGGCGTGTTTAAGGGTGGGTAGAACTATAGGTGCCTGTATGGAAAATATCATCAGCTCTGTTTTTACTAGTAGATTACTAACATCGGCATAACATTTCAGTCCTAAAATTTCTCTCACTCCGGTAGGATTAACCGGATAGATTTTGCCTTTATAACCGCTGGCAATAATGTTTTTGAGGATGATATGTCCCAATTTCGTCGGCTCACGAGAGGCACCTATAACTGCTACTGATGATGGCTGAAAAAGATGTTTTAGTATCACTTTAAGGTAATATTTATCCTTCTTACATTTCCAATGACTAATGTTTTGACGGAGTGAGTCGTTATTGTCAAGTCAGAATTTGTTACAGAAGTATCTATTTGATAAAAACCCTCTGGCAAATCAATATCTATCTGACCACTTTCATTAGTAACAAAATCCCATCTCTTAAGGACTACTTCCGAAATTAGATTGAGGATTTTCACCTGCACATCTTTGAGCAAATTCTCGGATGATACCTTTGCCTTATAGATATAAACACTGACCTTAACCGTATGTTTAGGGTTTATATCCACCGATAACGGCTGAAAAGCACCCATCATTTCCTTTGTAGTGGAATCAATCACATCATTATTAACTTGTTCATAATAATGCGGTTGTATAAAAGAATGAACCAAATCATCCAGTGCTTTGGCACCGGATATTTTTTTCTCGGTTATCATCAGGGCGTTCTTATTCACATTAAACTGCCAGATGAGACTCATATTAGCAGACTCATACAACTCAATTCGGCTTACGGCGAGGGAATTCTGTTCCCACCGCTCTATCGTATGTTTCCATTCGCCATTATAAGAAGATGTCCTTCCGATTCTCCTTTCACTATTGGTTATTTCATAGAGATAAATAAGGATACAATAATCAGAGGGAAAGGATGCTTTTAATACCTCAAAGAACTCTGGAATATACATGTCCTCTGTTCTAACCGGATTACCCACAAACGAGATAAACCCTTTCTCGGATAAATGTTCCTGCACCTTATTGGCAAGAATATACAAATATCGTTCATTAAGACGATATTTTTCCTCATCGGGCGAGGGCAGAAAAAACTCATAGAACTCGGTTTTTTTCTCAGGTTTAGGAAGCAAGACGGGTATTATTGAAATAGTAGATTTCTCTCTGACTTCAAACGGTATCTGTATTTGGTTGAGAGGTGGTATTTTGGGGGAAGGAGCAGTAGCGCAACCGCATAATAGAGCAAGGATTAAAAAGATAAGAACCATAGTATGAGTATAACTGCGGATAAAACTTGGTCAAGAAAAATCTGTGGCAAAAAGCCGGTCAATGAACACTATAACCGCACCTGTCTGAGTTCACTATCACTCATCCAATACTTTGACCAGTGGAGTTTTTCTTCATAGGGCAGGTTTTTATACTGGTCAGGAGTCAGAGCCAGAATCTGTCCGCTTATGACCGGCACCTTGCGATAACGCACTTCCACAAAGAACAACCCCCTTTTTAATCCCCCTTTGCCCGTTCCGGGTTCTGCTTCGCATCCTGAGTCCCACTGGGACGAAGGGTCGCTCTGCCCTTTCCTTCACCCCGATGGGGTTTCCCACGACCCTGAAGGGTCTCTGGACGAGAACCCTGAAGGGCAGGACAAGAACCCCAGAGGGGCAGGGTCGTAGGGTGGTGAATAATTTCTTGACACTATAATCTTTCGTTGTATAATATGAGATTGTTGACAAACCCCTCTTTTGTCATTGCGAGAGCCCCGAAGGGGCTCGTGGCAAT
>JASEHY010000169.1:3462-3706 GCA_030018555.1 Planctomycetota bacterium | reverse complement strand
GCGAATTTCTAAATTCTCAATTCGCCATTCGCAATTCACAATTCGTCAGAGAGATGCGCCCGTAGCTCAATTGGATAGAGTATCTGACTACGAATCAGAGGGTTGTGTGTTCGAGCCACACCGGGCGCGCATATTCAGGTGGTCGCAAGAATTTGTTCACCGCAAAGACGCAAAGAACTCGGAGTTAATTCTCTGCAACCGGAGTTTATCCCGCCCAAGCGGGGCGCCTTTTCCCGAATGAACC
>JASEHY010000169.1:0-3452 GCA_030018555.1 Planctomycetota bacterium | reverse complement strand
AGAACTGCTTCGGGATCCCGAAGGGTAGCCAGAGTAGGCGACTTCATTCGGGAGCGGTGCAGAAGCAGTTACGAGGTTTTCTCGGAGGGATGCCTGAGCGGTTGTCCGCCCGAGGCGGATCCGCCTACGGCGGAAAAGTGCCCGCCCCAACCATAAAATATGGCGTGTATTTATATCTTATACGGTCGAACCATTAATAGATTCTATACTGGTGCCAGTAGAAATGATAACGCGAATGAACGATTAAAAGCACATAATAATAACGAGACAAAATCTACAAAAATGGGATACTCTTGGATTATTATTCACGAAGAACGGTTCTCTAATTATACAGAGGCGCGTAAGAGAGAATTGTTCCTAAAATCAGGTGCGGGTAGGAAATGGATTACAGAACAATTTGGTCAATATAAAAGGGAGGGATGCCTGAGCGGTTGAAAGGGCCCGCCTCGAAAGCGGGTGTCTGCCTTATGGTGGACCGTGAGTTCGAATCTCACTCCCTCCGCCGAGATTACCCAAATATGAACCATCACACTGGGACAGGCAGAGAACACAAAGGTTGCAGAGGTAAACGAAAGAACTAAAGAACCAAGAAACTGCCCCGTCACATAAGTTATGTGCGGGAAGGGACGACAGCCCCTATTGAATGCCAAAACGATGCCAAAGACAATGAATAAAGACAAAAAGATTCAGTCACAAGAGGCGCTCCAGAAGATTCAGACAGAATCACAGCGTCAGAAATTGCCTGAACAGCAACGGGTGTTTTCGGTCTCGCCTAAACTCCGCAAACGCGTCCATAACCTGCCTGACCCAACCAGACCTCCTCTGGGCTATGATGAACATAAGGCATTTGACCGCGTCTTCCCTTATATCAGGATTCCTCGTCTCCATCCGCCTAATCACGGTGATACCGTAATCTTTAACGCACCGAACTTACCTGCCAACCAACTTATCCTGGGCGATAATTTAGAGGTCTTACGCACCCTGCCCAGTGAATCTATTGACCTTATCTATATTGACCCGCCATTCTTTTCTGGTCGGACTTATAATGTTATCTGGGGCGATACTAATGAGGTAAGGACATTTCACGATATCTGGGAAGGCGGGATTGATAGTTATCTTATTTGGCTCAATGCCCGGCTCTGGGAGATGCGCCGGGTCCTCAAAAAGACCGGCTCTATCTATTGCCACTGCGACTGGCACGCCTCGCACTATATCAAATCCGAGATGGATAAGATTTTTGGGTATGAGAATTTCTTAAATGAGATTGCGTGGGGATATAGAACTGGAGGAACGAGTACGGAATGTTTTTCTAAAAAGCACGATATTATTTTATCTTACAAAAAAGCAGACCAGCATATTTTTAATATCCAATATTATCTATCGCCGCAAAAGTATAAGTATGGTTTCGGCAAAAAACATGGCTATGAATTAATAGAACAGGACGGGAAATACTACAAAAAAGCAGTTAGTAGAGATATTTGGGATGATATTGAGGCATTAGGAACGCAGGGCAAACCAGACGATCCACGGATCGGCTATCCCACCCAAAAGCCTGAAGCTTTGTTAGAACGCATCATCAATGCCTCTTCCAACGAAGGCGATGTCGTCGCTGATTTCTTCTGCGGTGGCGGGACAACCCCGGCAGTAGCGATGAGACACAAGCGCCGGTTTATCGGTTGCGATTCTTCCAGAGTCGCAATCTCGGTAACCTTAGATAGATTAGTCAAGGTCGGCGAAGAGATGAGCGGGGCAAAGAGCAATATCTCTAAACCCTTTGTCCCATCTGATAAAATCTTTGAGACCAGTATCCAGATGAAATTACAGGCCCAAGGGATAGCGGAAAAGGTCCCGAATATTGAGGTCTCTTATTTAGGCGTCTATCCCATAGACAAGTTCAAATACTTGGACCAGACATCGTTCATTGAGTTTATCCTTACCAGTTACGGAGCGAGTCATAATACCGCCGAAGGTATAACGAATGGTTATCGTCCACCCGGACAGCAAGAGCCAATCTTAGTTGGTCCAGCCAATCCGAGTGATTCTATTGATGCCCGGACCGTCAAGGCATTCTTTGACGAGATAAAGACACGGCTTGAGCCGGATAAATTAGTCCGTGCAAGAATTATCGGATGGCGGTTCAATCGTCAGGTAGTGGAGTATATCAAGGTCTTGAAGAGGTATATTGAGGACAATAACCTGCCGATGGAGATAGATTTAGTCCCGCTTGATTCTAAGGAGTTCCGTGCCAGAATCCTTCAACGTTATCAGAGTGTTGAAGATACTGAATTCTTCTTACGATTCTCTAAACCACCGGTGATTGGGGATATTCGGATAAAGAAAACAGGATTACTTGAGTATGAATTCTCCGCAGTGGATGCTATGTCAACTAACGAAGATGGCTATCTCGTTAATTGCCAGTGGGACTTTGACTACGAAGAAGGACACTTTGCCGCAGACAAGGATTATATCCTTTCTCGCGAGAAGGCAAAGGTCAAGGGTTCAGGTGAGCGGTTTAAGGCAATCCTTACGGCTAAACATAAGTTTGATAAAGAAGGCGAATATACCGTTGCCTGCAAGGTGCAGGATAATTTAGCGGGTGAGACGATATTGGCGAAAAAGATTAAACTTATGGAATAATATTTTATGAGTATATTTACTAAGCATATAAATGAAATTACTTACGATGATGTGGTTTCTTTCTGTCAGCAAGGAATAGCAGAAGGAATTAATTTAGATTACAAAAAGGATTTCCCGCCTTCTGGATTAGAGAAAACTATCTCGGCATTTGCTAACAGTTTTAGTGGAGTAATTATTATTGGTGTAGAAGATAAAGACAGTAAACCTAACCCACCATTTGAAGGAATTGATTACAAGGATAAACTTGAAGAGCGGGTTTGGAACATTATCCTTGACAACATTCAACCGCCGGTATTTCCAGAAATCAGGGTTTGCCCTCCTAAAAATAATAAGACATTTGTAGTTATTAGAATCCCTCAAAGCAATGAAACTCCCCATGCTATTTTGAATAATACACAAGTTTACCTGCGAACTGGAAATAGAAACAAGCCAGAAGATATAGCAACAGTTGAACAGATTGAGTGGTTAAGGAATCGGAGAAGGAAGTCCGAAGAACTAAAAGAAATACTCTATCATCGTGCAGAGGAACGGTATCAAAATATCTGCAACTCAAGGAAGGTAAAAATTAAGTCTGGAGAGTTTACTCTATCATTTTCCCCGCTTTACCCACAGAGACCTCTGCTGAAAGTAGAAGAAATAGAAGAGACTACCCGTGCGATGCAAGTCAGTGCCCACGGGTGGGAATTTCCGTTCTTGCACAATGAACTATTCCGCCCTGTTCAGGATGGTATGATTTTGTTCTTCTTAAATGACCAATCTGGTTTTATAGCGCACATAGAGATTAATAAATTTGGTTTAATTTTCTACAAGGAGGA
>JASEHY010000168.1 GCA_030018555.1 Planctomycetota bacterium | reverse complement strand
CTTTGAGTTAAAGTATAAAATACAGGAAGCAATGGAGCAGGGGCTTATTGTTGCACAGAGAGTAGATAAGGAATTCAAACGGTCTTTCGGAAGAAGTTACGGCATTATAGAGCCGTACCACTGTGATGATGCCGAGATTGTTCTGGTTACCTCAAGCACGATTACCTCCACAACAAGACAGGTTATAGATGAATTAAGGAAACATGGTGAAAAGATTGGATTACTTAAAATCCGGCTTTTTAGACCTTTCCCGGCACAGGCAGTGGTAAAGGCATTAGAACACTGTAAAAAAGTGGCGGTTATTGACCGTAATATCGGCTATGGAGTTGGTGGAATTTTCTGTCAGGAGATAAGAGCATCGTTCTGTAATATGCCGAGACAACCTTATATCTATGGTTATATTACCGGTATCGGCGGTAGAGATGTTACACCAGATACAATTAGAGAAATTATTGACCACACAAAGAAGAATAAGAAACCAAATAATCAGATAAATTATATTGGATTGAGAAAGTAGCGATAATGAAATTTACTATTCCACAAAAAGAATATATGTATTCCGGGCACTTTGCCTGTCCGGGCTGTGGCGGTGCTCTGGCAATGCGGCTGGCTCTGAAGGCACTCGGACCAAAAACGATGATTGTTCTACCTGCCTGTTGCTGGTCTATTATTAACGGTCCTTTCCCATATTCTGCGGTAAGTGTGCCGTTATTCCATACTGCATTTGAGACCGCCGCTTCGGTCTCATCAGGTGTTAAGGCCGCTCTTGATGTCCTCGGCAAGAAAGACATTACGGTTCTTGCCTGGGCTGGAGATGGTGGCACATTTGATATCGGTTTGCAGGCACTTTCAGGTGCGGCTGAACGCAATGACGACTTTATTTATGTCTGCTATGATAACGAGGCATATATGAATACCGGCATCCAGCGAAGTTCCGCTACTCCTTGGGGCGCCTGGACAACCACTACTCCTCTTATAAAGGAGCAACCCAAAAAGAATATAATGGAGATAATACTGGGTCATCATATACCTTATGCGGCTACCGCAACGGTTTCTTTCCCTGATGACTTTATCAGGAAAATCAGTAAAGCCAAGAAGATTAAAGGAACCAGATTCATTCACGCCTTGGTCTGTTGTCCACCAGGATGGCGATGCTCTTCTGAGCAATCAATCAAATTAACACGGCTGGCTGTCCAAAGTGGTATCTTCCCGCTCTATGAAATAGAAAAAGGGAAATATAACCTTAACAAACCACGAGGAATACCAGCGGATGATAAACTTATCCGACTTTATCTTAACTCTCAGGGACGGTTCTTTAACCTCACTGAAAAGGATATTAAGAAAATTATTGACAATATAAAAGAGGAATGGTTTAAATTACAGCATAAACTTGCCCCCTGAAAAAGTGGGAATAAAAAGGAGTTGCTATGCCTAAAATATTAACGCTATTAAGTTCTGTTATAATAGGAATGAGTTTCATTTCCTGTGCCTCTGGTGTTATCAGTAATGAGGAAGTCAATAAACCGTCTTCCACTAACAAAAGTAATGATAGAACTATCCCTACCACTCCTCCCATTTTAAGGCTGGAGAAAAATATGAGTAAAACTATCCAAACATTATTGTCATTAAATATTCCTGACCTTTATACTAAATATGTAGACCTTAAAACACTTGAAATATTGGACTATAAAGGGCTAATAAGCCGTCTGAAGGGCATACAGGTTATCTATATCGCAGAAGAGCATACTAATGACTATCACCATAAGTTACAGGAGGATGTTCTCCGAGGGCTTTTCCAGAATAACCCTAAAACTACTCTATCTATGGAATTCCTGTATCGTTCCAGACAGGAAATTATTGATAACTATAGTGCCGGGAAAATAGGAGATGAAGAGTTTGACAAGAAAGTTATTTTCGGTTTTGGCAGTTTGTATCACTATTACAAACCCCTTATCCGTTATGCTCAAACTAATAAAATAAAGATTATCGGGATGAATGTAGAAAAAACGATAAAGAGAAAATTTGTTGACTCGGGCTGGGACAAACTCACCCCTGAAGAACAAAAAGTTATTGCCAGAGATGTTGACACCTCAAACAAAGAACATAAGAAATTCGTTATCCAATCATTTGAAGGTATGCTTAAAGAGAATATCTTTTCTCCCGAGATGATTGATAAACTGTATCTGATGCAATGTATCTGGGATGAGACCTTTGCTGAGGCAATTGCTAATTATCTTAAATCTGTCAACGACCCATCAGTGCAGGTGGTAGTTGTTGCCGGTGCCGGGCATATCAGTTATAAGTTTAATATCCCGGAACGTTCTTATAAAAGACATCCTGCTACCTACAGAACTCTGATTCCGTTTGAAATAGATGATAATACTAAAGAAAAAGAGCGGTTCTTCACTGATGCATTAACTTCCAATATCGGTGATTTTATCTATTTCTCTCCTCCAACCTCTCGTAAGTGAGTCTATGAAATACTTTCTAGCTACTTTATATCTGATTGCCGGTATAATTCTTCCATTTGTTTATATCAATCTCGTCCACACTAAAATAACCACAGGTGAAATCATTCTTCTTGCTGTTCTCTTTCTTTTCTGCACTACCGCTGGCTTGATATTTTTACTCTCCCGCTTTGGCGAAACACCACAACAGTCTGGTAAGATAGTCCCATATAAACAAACAAAGAAGCCATTTTATAGAGAGCGCTCTGAAGACGCTCTCCCCGAAAAGAAATCCTCACCACCTCCGCCACCTAAAAAACCGCAGGGTTTTTCTTACCAGAAACCTTCTCCTATGCCACCTCGTGTTAATATTATTGATAAACCTGATTTAGATGAACTGATGGAAGAGGTAAAGAATCTTATTAAACTGGAAAGTTGGCAACTATCTTTAGAAAAAGCAAATGAGTTAATTCACTATTATCCGGATAGCCCTGCGGCTGATAAAGTCAGACAGAATCTTTCTTTCCTCATCCAGAAAACTAAAGGAACCCGTTAGGCTAAATGTATACTGTCAAGGTTCTCAAAGAGACCTATCAAAAACTGCTTTCCCATTTTGACAAACAACATTGGTGGCCCGCCAGGACGCCATTTGAGGTCGTTATCGGTGCTATTTTAACCCAGAATACCAACTGGTCAAATGTAGAAAAAGCCATCAACAACCTCAAAACAGAGGGTCTGCTCACCCCTGAAAAACTCTACCGCTGTGAACTATCACATTTAGCCAATCTCATCAAGCCATCCGGCTATTTCAATATCAAGGCAAAAAGAGTAAAAAGTTTCATCAACTGGTTATTTGAGAACTATGATGGAAAATTAGAGAGCCTATTTGATAAAGAAATCACTGCCTTAAGGGAAGAATTATTGAGTGTAAGAGGCATCGGACATGAAACCGCTGATTCTATTATATTATATGCAGCAAAAAAGCCGTCCTTTGTAGTGGATGCTTACACCTATCGGATAATGTTTAGACACCAACTTATCGCTGAAGACACCACCTATGATGAACTCAAGGCATTATTTGAGGATTCCTTAGAGCCGGACACCAAATTATTTAATGAGTATCACGCCTTATTAGTCAAGGTTGGTAAAACCTACTGCAAGAAGAAGAATCCCTTATGTTCCCAGTGCCCCTTAAACTCCCTGCCACATAGTGTATAACAGGGTGTTCAAAAAGTGTCATTGCGAGGAGCGGAGCGACGAAGCAATCTCGTATTTCCCGCAT
>JASEHY010000167.1 GCA_030018555.1 Planctomycetota bacterium | reverse complement strand
CCTCAAGCCCGCATCCACTACTTCGGTATTAAGTCCGCCCACAAATCCCATATCAGTATTAATTACTACCAGAATGACCTTGTCAAGAGAGTTGGTCAGGAATGGATGCTCTACCCCCGGAGGAAACATCTTTAATAACTCTTGTAATAAAACAACATACTTCCCTTGCATCGCCTGGGTCTTGCGACGGGAATGAAGAGATTGAAACTCAAATACCGCTGTCTTTTTGAGGATGTCCATCAACTCGTTCATCTCACGATTAAAGACCATATCCTTCTTAAGTTCGGTAATGGTTTTCATATACGTTTTGCGTCTTCCCGATGTCCATCGGGAGGATGAAGGAGCGTATAGCGTCCCGATGGACATCGGGACGCTATACGCTCTATGCTCTATTACCTGCCTCGCTTGAAGAACTCCATCAGCGCTTTATCCAGTGCTTCACTTATCTCTGGCGTCAATTTTTTGGTTTCCCTTATCTTTTCCACTATCTGCGGGTAATTAGTTTTTATAAAACCCGTAATATTTGCCTTAAAATTACTTACTTCCTCTATAGGCATCAGGTCAAGAATCCGTATCTTAAAGGCATAAAAGAGAATGGTTTGTTCTTCCATCACGAGCGGCTTATTCTTGTCCTGCGTAAGAAGAAGCGTTAATATCTGTCCGCGTTTTAGTCTGGTTTCAACTTCAGGCGAGTATCTTGTCCTGAGACGCGTCAGTTTCAGTAATTCACGATACTGGACATATTCAAGCCGGAGATTCTTGGAAACCTCTTTAATCGCCAGGAACTGTGCCTTACTGCCAACACGGGAGATGCTTAATCCTAAATCAATAGCCGGCTTGAATCCCTCGTAAAATAAGGAAGTGGAAAGATATATTTGTCCATCGGTAATAGAGACGAGATTGGTGGAGATGTAGCCCGTAAAATCGCCCTGAATGGTCTCAATAATAGGCAGAAAAGTCATAGAGCCACCGCCTAAGTCTGAATGAAGTTTACCGGCTCGTTCCATCATTTGCGAATGGATATAAAATATATCGCCCGGATATGCTTCTCTGCCCGGGGCTCGTTCAAGGAGTAAAGATATCTGTCGGTATGCCCAGCCGTGGCGGGTCAGGTCATCAAAGGCGACGAAGACATTTTTACCCTGAAACATAAGATACTCGCCGAGGGCACAGGCGGTGTATGGCGCGATATATTGGGCATTGGCAGAGTCAGCACCTGCGGCTGAACAAATAATAGTATAATCCATCGCACCGTGCTTTTGTAGTGTCTGAATTGCGTTTAATAACGATGCCTGACTTCGCCCGATACAGCAATATATGCAGAGAACATCTTTGCCTTTCTGATTGATGATAGCGTCTATTACAAGGGTGGTTTTGCCGGTCATCCTGTCGCCGATGATTAGTTCTCTCTGTCCTCTGCCAATCGGAATTACCAGGTCAATAATCTTCACTCCGGTTTCTAAAGGTGTATCAACAGGTAAGCGGTCAATGACGCCGAGGGCTTCTCTGAAGATAGGATAAAAATCGTCCGGTTTAATGGGTCCTTTGTTGTCAATCGGCTCAGATAGTGCGTTGACAATCCTGCCGAGATATCCGTGTCCTACCGGTACCCTGAATGGTTCTATCTTGCTGGTTACTTCTTCGCCTGACGAAACTGATGTCTCATCGCCCATTACTAATGCGAAGGATTCCTGCTCGTTGAACCCGATAATAATTCCTTTGGAACCGGATGCGAAGTGGACCATCTGTGAATTGATACAGGAAGACAGTCCTTCTATGCGGGCGATACCACGTTTGACATCCTTAATTGTGCCTACTTCCCTGATTTCTACTAACTCTGGCATAGTATGAGTTACAGGTTATCCCTATTAGCCGGGATCCCGTCCGAGGGACAGGTTACAGGTTACAGGTTAAACTTGCAACTTTTAACTTCTAACCTATAACTTCCTTTAGTCGAGCAGAGAGCGTTGCGTCTATGAGTAAATTGCCTACTTTAATTAAAACTCCTGCGAGGTGTCTGTTCTGCACGGGTTTTTCTACAATGCTTATCTTTCGCTCTGCTATCTCGCTAAAAACTTCACTGAATGTCTGTTTGTCTTCAGGGCTTAACTCAAAAGCAGGATATACTTCTATTTCCTTCTCCCCTCCCCCTTCCTGCTTTAATGCCGGGATTAAAAGTGTTCCGGATGCCCTGATTTTGCTGATGGCGGTTTCAATAAAATACCGATGGATAATATGAGATAGTTTTTTATTATCCTCAGAAACGAGTGTTTTTGTGATGACCATCTGTGCAGTTTCAAGGGTCCTGCTCTGAAAGGAGCGGGTTAATGTGGTTTTGAGGTCTTCTACTTCTTGATGAGCGTCTGTGATGATGTCCTCTTTTTCTTTTTCAGCGACTGCGATTATCCTGTTTTTGAGTTCGGCTATATCTTCTTCCATCTCAGTCTTGAGTTTTTTTACTTCTTCACCGGCATCTGTAAGCCGTTTCTGGTATTGAATTTCCGCTTCTTCCAATTTCTTTTTCAATTCCATCTCTCGCTGGAGGTTTTCCTGATTTATCCGCTTGAGCCGTTCTATTGCAGCATTGGATTGACCCGATAGGACCGCTCTTAAGATAAGGGCAAGGATAGCGGAAAAGACTATAAAACCACCTGCCAGCATTAGTGCGTCTTTTAGTCCCATATATTTAAAAATATAAAGTATAAAATATAAAGTATAAAGTAAAAAGTATACCTTAACCTTAACCTCAACCTTTACTTAAACAGTCCGAATACGACCAGAAGCGAGATGACAGCAATTGCCTCGGCGAATATAAAGGCAAGCAACATTGCTAGTTGTATTTTAGGTGCGGCTGAAGGATTGCGACCGAGTGCCTGGATACTCGCGAAACCCACCATCGCAATAACAAACGAAGGTCCGAGTGAGACCGTTAAAAGTATCAGGATTAAAGCAACTGTCTGGCTCATCTTACACTATTCGTAGTCCTTTTTATTCTTCTGCCACCATTCTTCCCACTTTTTGATAACCGCTTCTTTTTTCTTGTCATCTGTTCTTACAAATGAACCTGCAGGGTAATTGGTGATTTGCTCCAATGCCTTGACCACATATTTTACGAAAGGTTCATCAGTCGCCGGTTCAATATCGGTGTCTTTTAATAAGGGAATAAGATGTTTTACTGATTGGGTGTCTTTTAATTTACCTAATGCCTGAACCGCTATCGCTTTCACATAGTAGCCAAGGAAGGTCCTTGCCGTATCAGTAATTGCAGGGCGAAGAAAGGGGAGTGCCTGATGTGCCCTTAAGATGCCGAGGGTCCTGATACATTCATATCGTAATTCTATATCAGTTGTGTTGCTTTTAAGGGTATCTATCAGATGAGGAATAACAGATATATCACCAAGTTTTCCTAAAGCCCGTGCTGCGGCTGAGGCAATACTTGCGGTGTGTTCTTCTTTATCATTAAGTAGTTTTATCAAGGTCTCTTTACTTCTCTCATCGCGGACTTCTCCTAAAATCTCGCATATCAGATAACGGACATCTGACCTTGTTTTCTCCAGAACCAAAGTCATCATCAGATAGGGAACTGCGGGCTTGCCGACCTCTTTTAATTCATCCCTTGCCTCGTTCATAATCCGGGGGTCATCACTCGTCAGTTTATCTGTCAGGGCTTCTATCTCCTTTCCGGTTATTCCGTCTGGCGGAAGAAGGGGGGGAGGTGGGGGAGGGGGGGGGGCAGTCGGTATCTTTT
>JASEHY010000166.1 GCA_030018555.1 Planctomycetota bacterium | reverse complement strand
ATGACAACTTTTGGTTAATACCTACTATAAACTAAACAACAGGATTTAACGGATTGAACGGATAAGATTAAATCGGTTTAATCCCGTCCCTATCCCTCTGACGGGATCCCGTGAGGGACGGACGGTGGGTAGCCACCGTTGTAAAAAGTCTCTGAATAATGAAACGTTTTTATTCTCCATCAGATATAGTTGATTGTAACTATCAAAATAAATTGGGCTCTGCGGGCGAATATCCTTTTACCAGAGGCATCCATCCCACGATGTATTCGGGAAAACTCTGGACAATGCGACAATATTCGGGCTTTGCTACCGCGGAGGAAACTAACAGACGTTTCAAGTTCCTGCTCAAGCAGGGTCAGACCGGCTTGAGCGTTGCCTTTGACCTGCCTACCCAGATGGGCTATGACGCAGACCACCCGATGAGCAAAGGCGAAATCGGTAAGACCGGCGTTAATATCTCTTCTCTTGTTGATATGGAAACACTCTTTGACGAGATACCGCTTGATAAGATTAGTGTTTCTATGACCATCAACGCTACCTGCGCCATAATTCTCGGTATGTATCTTGTTCTGTCAGAAAAACAGAACTCCAAGTCCGCAGACCTTTCAGGCACAGTCCAGAATGATATTCTAAAAGAATATGTTGCCCGTGGCGCTTATATCTTCCCGCCCCAGCCATCTTTGAGACTGGTCGTGGATATTATTGAATATTGCCTGAATAACATCCCGCGCTGGAATTTTATCAGCGTAAGTGGTTATCATATAAGAGAGGCAGGTTCAACCGCAAGTCAGGAAATCGGCTTTACTCTATCTAATGGTATTGCCTATGTTCAAGGATGCCTTGAACGGGGGCTTGATATAAACGAGATTGGTAAGAGGGTCTCTTTCTTCTTGAATGCGCATAATGATTTCTTTGAGGAAGTTGCCAAATTCCGTGCGGCAAGACGGCTCTGGGCAGGGATTATGAAAGAGCGATTTAAGGCAACTGACCCGCGTGCGATGATGCTCAGATTCCATACCCAGACCGCCGGATGCACCTTAACCGCTCAACAACCTGATAATAATATTACCCGTGTGGCATTGCAGGCTATGTCTGCGGTACTGGGCGGAACACAGAGTCTGCATACTAACTCACGCGATGAAGCACTCTCCTTACCCACTGAAAAATCAGTCCAGATTGCCCTGAAAACCCAGCAGTTAATTGCTTATGAAACAGCAGTAAGCAAAGTGGTTGACCCCTTCGGCGGTTCGTACTATCTGGAAAATCTCTCTGATAAACTGGAAGAAGAAGCAACAAGATATATTGATGAGATAGATAAATTAGGCGGAGCAGTAAAGGCAATAGAAACTGGTTATTATCAAAAGGAAATCTCCAGAAGCGCCTATGAGTATCAGAAAGAAATTGAAAACCAGAAGCGGATTATCGTTGGAGTGAATAGATTCTCTGATAAAGACTCGGTCCGGCGAGGCAGGATAAAAACCCTCAAGGTTACGCAGGAACTCCAGCGCAAGGCGACAAATAAAATAACGCAATATAAGAAAAAACGCAAGGGGGGGGATAAGAAACGATTAGAGAACGCATTAAAAGAGGTAAAATCAGTTGCACAATCCAATGCAAACCTGATGCCTGTGATAATGGAAGCGATTAAAAGCAATGCTACTCTGGGCGAGATTTCTCAAGCCCTGCGGGAGGTCTTTGGAGAACATAAAGGAGCGGTAATATTTTAGCATAGAGCAAAGAGCGTAGAGCATAGAAAACTATTTGCTATACGCTATAAGTTCTATGCTCTATGCTGTTATATGCTTAAACTCAACCATATCGGAATTGCGGTAAAGAATATAGAAAGTGCTTTGCCTTTCTATCAGAATGCTCTGGGATTAACAGCGCACATAGAGGATGTTGTCGCAATGAAAGTCAGAGTGGCAAAACTCCAGACTGACAATATGACTCTGGAATTGGTTCAACCGCTTGAAGACGAACAGCCGGTCAGTAAATTCTTGGAAAAGCGAGGCGAAGGTATTCACCATATCTGTTTTGAGGTTGCGGATATAAAAGCGATGATGAGCCATTTAGAATCCAGCGGCTATAAACCGCTTTATCCTGAGCCCCGAATCGGCGCCGGCGGTCATCTGGTCAATTTCCTCTCTCCCAAAGATACCGCTGGAGTATTAATAGAGATATGCCAGAGCGTAGAGTGTAGAGCGTAGAGCATGGAGCGTCCCGATGGACATCGGGATGCTCTATCCTGTTATATGATGAAAGAGATTAATCAATCCCAGCACCTTGCTAATCAGCGTCTTGCCGCACGGATGGTCGTTTTCCCTGCCATAATTTATGAGAGCATTGCGATGCAGGAAGTTATGGCGATGGTAAATAAAGTCGCACCTTCAGATTCTCCGGTTGTTATTCTTGGCGAGACCGGGACGGGAAAAGAAATCATCGCCCGAACCATACACCTCTCCAGCCCGAGAAAGCAAATCCCTCTTTTACCGGTCAATTGCGCCTCGCTTTCCGAATCCCTGTTAGAAAGCGAACTCTTCGGGCACGAGAAAGGCTCTTTTACCGGCGCCCATCAGCAGCATATCGGACTCTTTGAGATTGCCCATCAGGGCACATTGTTTCTGGATGAGATTGGAGAAATGTCCCCAGCCATACAATCACATCTCCTGCGCGTCCTGGAAACCGGCGAATTCCGTAGAATCGGCGGAAAGAAAACATTATATACCAATGTCCGTATCATCACAGCCACCAATAATGATTTATATCAAAAGATAACGGAAAAGACATTTCGTCAGGACCTTTATTATCGGCTCAATACTCTGGTCATACATCTACCGCCTCTACGGAAAAGAAAAGAGGATATCTGTCTTCTGGCTGAATATTTCCTCTCTATAATCTCTAAAGGGATGGGAAAGAAGAAGCATCTTGCCCCTGAATGTCGTCTTCTGCTTGAACAATATCCCTGGCCCGGTAATGTCAGGGAACTCAGAAGCACGATAGAGCGTCTATCTTTATTAGTAGAAAGTGAAGAAATCAGGGTCTCTGACCTCTCGGCAGTCGGACTCTTCAGAGAAGACAGACAACCAGATTCTCCCTTACTGCCTCTATCTGAAATGGAAAAACAGCATATCCTCAGGTGTTTAGTGCGGACTAAAAATAACCGCCGAGAAGCGGCTAAAATCCTTGAGATAAGCGAGCCGACACTATATCGCAAAATCAAGGAATACAGGATTCAGTAGCGTAGAGAGTGGAGCGTAGAGCCGAGCCACAGATTACACAGATAAGTTGATAGGGACTTATCATCTTATTTACTTAATCAACCTAACTATGCCTTTTCCTCACAAATACATCACACTGACACCAGAGGAGCGAAAGAAGATAGAGCAAGAGATAAAACGGCTGACGCTACTCCTCCAGTGGAAAAAACAAAGACCACTAAAGGCACTCCTTTTCTCTGACCAAAAGATGACCTTTAAGAATATTGCCGAGACCTTAAGAGTATCCTACACCACAGTCAGAAGATGGGTCTATGCTTACCGCAAACACGGGCTAAATGCCTTTATCCGGAACAAATAATGGCATTTTCCCTACCCTAAAACCCACATAAGGCGGGTCAGGAATGGACACCTTCAGGGGGTAAATTTGGGTCAAAAATGGACACCTTCAAGGGTCAAATTCGGGTCTCCCTTACCATCTAACCCATTGGTCTATAATGGGTTATGCAAAATGGACACCTTCAGGGTGCTAAAATCGGGGTTTTTAAGGGGTTTTTG
>JASEHY010000165.1 GCA_030018555.1 Planctomycetota bacterium | reverse complement strand
TTAGATTTACCCGAAAGATTATTCCTGTGGTTGTGTTCACTTCTAACGGGGTGAAAGGGATTCGTGTTCTAGTTTTTATTGGAGCAGACAGGACAGGATGGATTTCTCTTTATGTCTATATTACGGAAGGTCATTTCCAGAGCGTCAAATACTAAAAGACGGTTGGTAAGAAGGTCGCCGATGTTGAGCAGGAGTTTGATTGCCTCCGTCGCCTGAATTAAGCCGATGATACCTGCGACAGTATTGAGAATCCCCGCCTGCTCACAGGTTGGAATACTATCAGCCGGGGGCGGTTCTGGGAAGATACAGCGATAACAGGCGGAACCCAATTGCGCCCGTAGGGGCGAAGAAGACGGAATAATTGTCATAACTTGACCTGTATATCTCAGGACACCGGCGTGAATCAGCGGCTTCCCGTTCAATACACAAGCGTCATTGAGGAGAAATTTAGTTGGGAAATTATCACTGCCATCAATGACCACATCATAGTCCTTGAGGATAGAAGAAATATTATCTGCTTTTAGCCGTTCTGCGAAGAGGTCTAATTTTATATCCGGGTTGATTTGTTTGAGCCGTTTTTCTGCTGAGGTTATTTTGAGTTCATCAAGTGTGTTTTTGTTATGAAGAATCTGACGAGGTAGGTTGGAGAGTTCCACACTATCGTTATCAATCAGTCCAATAGTGCCGATGCCTGCGGAGGCAAGATAGATAGCAGAAGGAGACGAGAGACCGCCGGCACCGACAATAAATACTTTTGCCCTGCTGATTTTCTTCTGACCAGCCGCACCAAAATGAGGAAGCCGAATATGACGACTGAATTGTTCGGTATTCATTTATAGTCGGATAAATCCGCCCACTGGGGCGATTTATCGCACATTTATATTCTGTTTAAGTTCTGATTCGCCTTGATAGTATTATACCAATTATAGCAAAGATAATCAAAGGTATAGTCACTGAAAGAAATGGGTTGATAATCCCTTTGTTACCCATACTCTCAAAGAATGTTTTGATGATAAAGAATCCGAGCGAGAGGATAAGACAGATACCGATGCCGGTGATAGTGCCTCTTTTCCCGCCGCCGAGGGCAAAGGGCAACCCCAGAAATACCAGAATCAGAACCGAAAGTGGCGAGGTCATCCTGGAATAATACTGCACTTTCAATAAACTGTTATCCGGTTGCGAACGGAGTATATTCTTTAATTGGGTAGAATTCATATAAGAAAAGGTTGATTCTATCTTTTCTATTGAATCAGGTGTAAGTTCGCTCTTCAGGAGGTAACTTTCATCAGAGAAGACATGAGGTGCAGAAGACCTGAACCCTTTTTCATCATAGTGATAGGCAATACCGTGATGAAGGAGCCACCCCTGACGGTCTTTTTTTACTGACCAGAGCGCCCTCTCGGCAACAATCTGCGCAATGAGGTTATTCGTACCATCATATTCATTTACCCAGATATTATTCATCTGGTGTTTGACATAGTTATATTTTTTTATGGTAAATTGATGTCTCGCCACCCGTGGTGCTTCCATTGAGGAGTCCCCCGCGGACTCTGCCTGGGATGTTTGCCTGATAAGAAACCGCTCGGAGCCCTCTGACTTCAAGATTTTATCGCTGAGCGAGATATATTTGCCCAAATATGGAGTAAAGACCTCGTCAGCGAAATACATTGTTCCAACAATGAACAGAATGGCTATTAGAATCGGTATAACAATCCGATGAATGCCGATACCACTTGCCATCATCGCTATCAGTTCCCCTATTTTAGAAAGACGCGATATAGTTATCATTAGCGCAATCAGAACGATTATCGGCAGAAGTTTATAAAGAATGACAGGTAATCTTATCAGATAATAGTAAGGAATAAATAGAAAGACGCTTTGCTGGGTCAATTCTGTAAAATCAAACAGGTTGGTAAAGAAATGGATGACGATATAAAGCCCTGACAGACAAAGAACGGCAATTATGAAGGCGAATAAAAAGGATTTCAGGATATAATAATCAAGTTTTCTTATACCAAGATTCGCTACAAAAGAGCGAATGGTTCGTGTGAACAGTGCTTTATTTATCATATTTTATTATGTAATAGAACAGGGTAATGGCGAGTAAGAAAAGGATAATATTCCCCAGCCAGACAGATAGAGACGCGGGGAGGATCTCTTTTGTGCCCATCAGGGTGCTGAGCATCGTTAATGGATAATAGCCCACAAAGATTATCAGGGTGCTGATGAGAACACCTGCGAGTTTTCCGCCCTTTCGTATCAGAACCCCAAATGGAATACCTATCATCGCAAATATTAAAGGGGTAACACCGGAAGACAGTCGCTGATATTTGTGAAGAAGAATCTGGTTTTCTTTTGGACGGTTATCTTTATATTCCCGCAGGAGTTTATCTAATTGACGGTCAGTCATACTGGCTAAGTTTCTCCGCGAAGGGGTAAAAAGAGCGGAAATATCAAACCGATAAAGAAACCGGTCTGATTTTAACAGGGCAGGGCTAATCTGCCCTTCTTTATCCCTTTTCCAGCGCGTAATATAGACATTAGTTAAATCAAGCGAAAGTTGGGCGTTTTCCTCATCAACCGCAATATGCCCTTCTCTGGCGCAGAGCTCTTCCATTAACTCATCACTCTCTCGGGAGAATTTCAATAACCGAACAGAATTAAAAACGCCTTTGTTAAAACCCTGATAAGCAATCTTACCTTCAGGTAGTTTTATTTCGTCCGCCCCCTGTGCCATTGTGGCTGAAAAAACACGGTTCTTAAAGGCAGAAACTGTCAGTTGTCTTGTCTTGAAATGACAGTAGGGTACTAAATGTGTATTAGTTATAACAATCGCTATTGATATGCCAAAAGTGAGATAGAGCAGAGGTCTGGTTATTCGTAAAAGCGAAACGCCCCCACACTTCATCGCCACAAGTTCGTTATCCTCTGAAAGCCGTCCGAAAACAAACAGCGAGGACAGAAGCACAGAAAAAGGCACAATATAGACCAGAGAAACGGGCACAAAATAGGGCAGGACCTTAAAGATGAACTCATCATCCAGTGCCATAAATTTCTGGAACTGGAAAAAAGGCACTATTAAAAGTACTATTCCTAACAAAACAGAGGTGGTAATTAGAAAATTAACCACCCACTCACGAATAACATATTTCTGGAGAATCATTGTACCCCTATTATGTATTTTTCATTCCAGTACCGCAAGAAAAGGAGGAACACGAACCCAGCACACTCCACGAACCCTGACGGGTTCTCTGAGCGAGAACCCGGAACGGGTAAATTATGTGCTGGGTTCGTGTTTATACTTCTTCTGATGTCGGTCTGAAAGAGCGATTTTGTTTCTTGAGTGAGAGGCGTCTTTTTGCACAAAGCCGTCTCAACTGAATATATCTGGGTGGCTTTCGTTTTTGCCTCCGTATTTTTTCTATAAGACGCCGTTTTTCCTCTACCTGCTTTTGATAGTGTTTCTCTATTTTGCCTATCAAAATCTGCCGGGCTAAGAGGCGGTTGAGTGCCTGCGAACGCTCCTGCTGGCACTTGACTTCTATGCCAGTAGGTAGATGCTTAAGATATACACAGGTAGCGGTCTTATTGACATTCTGACCACCTGGTCCGCCAGAGGAGATAAATGATTCCACAATATCTTTTTCCCGGATTCCGAATTTCTGTATTTGTCTCATCAGGTTAGTTTTCATAGTTATCATCCACCCAAGCGAGGAGACAGTGGAAGCGCCCCTACCCCGCATTATTCATAAATTTTAGGGGCAAATGACAGCGAACCCAGTAAATAC
>JASEHY010000164.1 GCA_030018555.1 Planctomycetota bacterium | reverse complement strand
GAATTAAAAAGTTCCCGAGTCCCCCGATGGACATCGGGGGACGAGGGCTAATTTATTGTGTCCCGAGATTCGGCACGAATAACAAGGCGGGATGTCGCCCCGCTATTCGCGGGGTCTCCACATTTTATTGCTTTTACCTTTGCCATAAACCTTTCTCTTGCTTTTATCAAAAAGTTTAGCATAAACAGAGAGAAAGTCAAGAAAACTTCGTAACCAATCTTTCACCACAAAGAACACAAAGAGCACAAAGAGCACAAAGTAGGGACAACCTTTATGGTTGTCCGCCACGCTAACGGACAGGGATAAACCCTGTCCCTACATTTTCTTTGTGTCCTTTGTGCCCTTTGTGGTTAGTTTTATACTTTCCTTATACTCCAAGTACCCTGTTGATAAGGTTCACTAATGGTGTGAAATAGACGCCAAGGATAAGAACGGGAATGACCAACAGCATAAGCAGGATGGTGTCAAATAACGAAAGAACTGAAGGACTGAAGGATGAAGAAACAGGAAGTTCTTTAGTTCCTCCGTTCTTTAGTTCTTCAGTAGGTATTTTAAGGAACATTGCCCTGATAATCCGTGCGTAATAGTATAATGAGACCACGCCATTTAATAAGCCAACCAGCGCCAGAAGATACCATTTCGCCTCTATCACAGAGGCAAAGATGTATAATTTGGCAATGAACCCACCCAAGGGCGGTAAGCCGATTAAAGAGAATAAGAATATGCTCATCACTACGCCGATGAAAGGCAGTCGCCAGCCAAGTCCTTCGTATTTATCTATGTCCACGCTACCGGTAATATTCTCAATAATATAAATCACAAAGAACGCACCCATATTCATAAATAGATAAATCGGTAAATAAAGCACCATCGCCTGAATACCTGACTCCTGCATCACGACCAAGCCCATCAGGATATATCCAGCGTGAGCGATACTTGAATAAGCCAGGAGCCGTTTGAGATTTGTCTGGTGTAGTGCGGCAAGATTACCCAAAGTCATTGTTACAACAGAGATAACGGCAAAGAGCCATTGCCAGTTATTCAGGAAGAGGTCAGAAACTGTGAGGGGTGTAATCGTAAGCGGTTGTAAGAGTTTATAGAAGAACCTGATGATAATGGCGAAGCCGGCGGCTTTGGGGGCAACGGATAAGAAGCCGGTAATCTCGGTGGGCGCTCCTTCATAAACATCAGGACACCACATATGCACCGGCACGACCGCTATCTTGTACCCCAAGCCAATAAAGACCATAAATAAGGACGCAAGAAGAACCGGCTGATAGTAATCCCTCTGAATCAGGGCAAATAGTGTCTCCAGAGAGGTTGTGCCGTAGAGACCATAAAGGAGCGACATTCCGTAGAGCATAATGCCTGAGGCAATCGCACCGAAGATGAGATATTTTAAGCCGGCTTCTGCGGAACGCCGAATGCCCTTCTGCGAGGATGTTAAAAGATATGAAGAGATGCTTACCGTCTCTAAACCGAGATAAATAATTAAGAGGTCATTGGCAGAGGCGAGCAGGTATAACCCTAAGGTAACTATCAATAATAAAGAGTAATATTCAATATTATGATGGGGTTGTCTGCGGGAGAGAGAAAATAGGATGGTAATAAAAGAGGCAAGAGTAAATAATAACTTAAAGAAAGTGGTGAAACCGTTTATCCTGATGAGATTCTCAAAGATACTGGCATCTACATTCTTGACCAAAAGATTAGCGGTGCAAAAGAATGCTACCACCAATATCCAGAGCGAAAGATAGGGCAGAAGTTTCTTATAAGATGTAATCAGTTCAAATAGGATGATGACTAAAACCCCACCAGTAAGGACAATTTCAGGGAGGAAGAATTTAATACTATCAAGATTATTCATATCAAATACAAACTATGAGATATAAGACATAAAATATAAAATATAAGATATAAGATATAAATTATAAATTATAAATTATCGGATTTCCCTTGCTGTAAGGTCTTTACAGTCGAGGTTAAAATGCTTATTATTTCGTTGTTCTCCTGTAATAAATCAGTCAATTTATTTTGTGCCATCAAACCGGATTCAGCAATTAATCTTATCCAGTATCTTGTTTCGTAAGCCTCCTTTTTGGCAATATTCATACTATGGGTAAAATCTTTTCTGCTCAACCCAGCGTGTGCTTCTTCTATATTAGCGCCTATTGAAGTCGCTGACCTGATAACCTGTCTTATTAGAATTCTACCAGTTTCATCCCTTGGGATTAATTTCACCAATTTAATTACACGCAATGCAAACTCAAATGTCCGCTCTTTTATGTCTCGCACCGGCGCATCTCCCATTTATCTTATATTTTAGATTTTATATCTTTTATCTTACTAAGGTAATCAGATTCTCCAGCGATTTAGTTATCAGGTCAATTACCGGCATTGGATATACGCCTACCCAGAGCACAATTAAACCCAATGGAACGAGCGTGAACATCTCTCTGAAACTAATCTCAGGTAGAGTTTCATATTTAGGATTAAGCGGTCCCAAAAACATCCTCTGCATCGTCCAGAGGAAGTAAGCCGCGGTCAGGACTACCCCTGAGGCGGAAGCAATGGTAAGAGCAGTATATATCTTAAAGCCGCCTAAAAATACCAGAATCTCACTGATAAAACCGCTTAAGCCCGGTAATCCCATAGAGGCAAAGAAGGCAAAGGAAGTGATACCGGCATAAAGGGGCATTTTGGTTGCTAACCCGCCAAAGCCGTTGACATCACGGTGATGGGCACGGTCATAGATGACTCCCGCAATCAAGAAGAGCATCCCTGCGATGCATCCGTGATTGAACATCTGTAATACTGCACCTGTTAAGGCAGGTATAGCAGCATCTTCAGAGGCGTTCAGCCGGCAAGCCGCTGCTATTCCCAGCAGGCAGAAGCCCATATGACTGATACTGGAGTATGCGATGAGTTTCTTCATATCCTTCTGTGCCATAGTGCAAAGCGCACCATAGACAATATTTATCACTCCGATAATCGCCATTATATAAGAAAACGAATGGGCTGATTCTGGTAGAATAGGTAAGCAAATTCTTAATATCCCATAAACCCCCATCTTCAGTAAGATAGCAGCCAGGATGACACTGACGGAGGTAGGCGCTTCCGTATGTGCATCAGGTAACCAGGTATGGAACGGGAACGCCGGCACCTTGATGGCAAAGGCAATGTATAACCCAATAAATGCGAGAAGCCACAATCCGCCTTTGAATTGACCGCTGTTCTTTATCAATTCAGGGATAGAAAAAGTATGCGGTATGCTGGTAAAATAGAATAGAAGTATCACCAGTAACATCAGGACACTGCCGGCTAAGGTATAGAGGAAGAACTTGATAGCGGCATATTCCCGACGCGGTCCGCCCCAGATTCCTATCAGAAAATACATCGGTAGAAGGGTTACTTCCCAGAAGACATAGAACAGGAAAAAGTCCAGAGCACAGAAGACGCCGACCATACCGGTATCAAGGAGCAGATAGAGAATAAAGAACCCTTTTACACCTTTAGTGATATTCCACGCTCCAAAAACACCGAGGAAACAGATAAGCGGTGTCAGAAGCACCATCAGGATACTGATGCCATCCACACCAAGGTAATACTCAATATTAAAGGCGGGAATCCATTTATATTGTTCTCTGAACTGAAACCCTGCGAGATTGCGGTCAAACAGGAAATACAGATATACTGCCAATGCCAGTTGGATAGCGGTAACTATTGCCGAGACCCAGCGGATGGTATTCTTCTTATCCGGTGGCAGAGATAGAATAATCGGGATGCCCAGAAGA
>JASEHY010000163.1 GCA_030018555.1 Planctomycetota bacterium | reverse complement strand
GAATTCCCGACAGCACCCAGCACATAAGTTATGTGCTGGGCTGTCCGAAGGAAGATAGTGCACGACCCCGACGAAAGTCGGGGGAGTAGCGGGATAATCCGCTCCTGCCTCGGCGGGACTCTCGTGGCGCCAACGGCGCCACTGCGAGCCTAACGGTCATAATTTACCCCTACGGGGCGAGACCCAAACCCAAAGATGCTTGTCCCGTCAGGGATGAATTATTCAGGTTACACGCAATCTAATCTTACGCCAGATAAAGAATGTTAGAAGGATTATGATGCCCAATCCATATAGATAGGTTACTAAATCAGACCCGCGGTTTATTTGAATTATGGACCTCCCTTGAGATAGAGGTAATTCTGTCGCAGAATTAGCTGCTTCAACCACCAGTATCTCCAAAAACATTGTCGGGCTGAATTCATCTGCCTCGGCTATGATTTCTAAAACCCCTCTCTCAGTAAGTCCTTCTTTAGGTCTTAATCTTACGCACACATCAATTTCCTCGTATGGGTCAAGTTGTTTTATTATTTCAGGAATAATCTCAACATAAGAGAAATGCGCACTTTCAGTGGTTAATTTTACATTGTGCCAGGCACGGGGATGAGGGTTTTTTAACTCTATCAAAAAGTCTCCTCCCCGGCGGCCTATACTGATAAGACTATCCAGAGGTCTGCCCGATAGAGTGATATTTGTATAATCCTTTGAGGCATAAACCAACGGGTTAATGATTAAGGAGAATAAAATAATAGCCCGGATGAAATGGATTATGCGCATAATTACAGGTTCGCTTTGCTCACTGCAAATCAGAATGTTATTTCTTTCTCTACCAGAGAGACTACGGATTTTTCACCACGTAAGGCAGGGGAGTAGTCTTCATAAGTTAATTTTACCCGGATAATCCCGTGAGGGATAGTTAAGACATAACCGAATTTTGCCGTGCTTGCTGGGGCAATCTGCTGTGAAAAAATGTCATCCCCTTCTTCCGGAGACGCCATCTTAAAGTATATCGGATAATGGCTAATTAGTTTATTATCCAAAGAAATCAGTTCGGTCGTACATACAATGACACGAGATGGCTCTCCAGATGGGATGGCTGTGTCTGGGGACCTATTAGTAATGTATATCCAGAAGGTGTCATTTTGCACTTTTACATTTAATATTAATACGCCCCTTAAGAATTCAAGGTACAGTCTACGATAGTGTTCCTGGGAGATGGGAATCGGAGATTTACCAGAGGATAATTCATCTGCTGAGGTGATTTTTCGGTAGCCAAGATGAGCGGTGAAACCAACCAGTAATAAAACTAATACAATTACGAGGTAGTTTAATTTCACAGCCATTCCCTCTCCCCTATGGGGAAAGGATAGGTGAGGGGGCTAATTAACCCTGTTATGGATGCCTTTAGTCTTTACTACCTTTTTCTGCCCACCATTTTTCCCACTTAGCCACAGTTTGCATTCGTGTTTCTGCAGGGTCGCCCAACCATTCGCAAGACAAATCCTGTCCGGTAAGTCTTTTAAGTGAAGAATAAGCACAATAACGCGTCCAACCATCTTTATCCGAGAGTGTTTTAATTAATGCTCGGACAACCTGTTTTTGAGATGGGATGTTGCCAAGCACCCGCGCAACATCGGCACGATGAGAAAACTCACTATCTGCCAGTAATGGCAGTAATAGGTTAATGGTTGCTGGAGAATTTATTTTACTCAGTTCTTCAAGGGCTGTCTCCATCAGCGGTGGTTGGGGTAGCAGAATTCCTACATCCTTATTTCGTTGCGGTTTTATCTTTATATCTTGGGAGATTGTAGAAATTAGTTCTTTTAACAGAGGTACTTTATTGGCATTTAATAAGCCGAGGATACGAAGTGCTACCACCGTATCAAATCCTTCGCCATAGACTTTAACACCCTTCTTGCCAATTCCAGTAAAAGACCTGCCTAATACCTCTGTAGCATCAGCAATGATATTTTTATCATTAAATGTAAATAGAAGATATAAGGCATACGCCTTAAGGATTGGTGGGGTTTTTTCTCCTGCAATAAGGTTTTTTAATATGCTAATATGCTCTTTCGTATTCGTAAATTTTATCTGACACATTGCAGCAATACGCATTCTGGGGTCAAGTGGCTCATAATTGACCAGCCATAAAAGAAAAGGAATCCCTTTCTCACCTTTTTTACCTAATACCTTTATAGCATAATAATAAGCCACGTAATCTATTCTGAGAAATGGGTCTTTTTTGGCAGGGTTAAGTTCTAAGTATTCAGCGGCTACTTCCTCGCCTAAGGCATACAAGGATAATAGAACAAATGTTCTGGCAGCAAGACGAGTGCTATCAGCAATTTTATAAATAAAATCTTTTACTTCCTTGCCGTTGTCACCAAGTATTCCCAGGGCAGGGATAGCAGACCATAAAATATCACGATTGTTAGGGTCGGTATTAATATAATCCATCAGGGGTTTTACAGCCCTTTTATCCCCTAAAATTCCCAGGGCATGAGCGGCTAAGGTCTTAAAGTAAGTATCAGTGCTATTCTTCAACGAATCAATCAGGAAAGGCACTATTTCGGTATCCCTCTTGGTTATCAAAGCGATAAGTGCCCGATTACGGATTACCTTGTCTTTATCATAATTAGCAAGTAAAATTTCTCTTAATGCCTTAACTGCTTCAGGCGTATTATAAATCTCTAATAATGCAACGGCATTTCGTCTTATTAACGAATGCTCATTAATCTTTGCCGCCTTAATAATATAAGGAATAATCTCTTCGTCTAATCTCTTCAGGCAGGGTGCAAAACCTATATCACCAGGGAAATAATAATCTTTACCAAGTTCTTCTACAATTAAACGATTAACCATTGTTTCAAAACTATTTATACCTTTTGGTGGTTCGGGCGGAGGTTGAGGAGCCGCGGTACCCACAGCTGATTGAACATACTCGGCAACTCTTTTTCCAACTGCACTCCCTTTAACCCAATCACTGCCAAGTATACCCGGTGAAACTTTAGGAGCAATCTGTGCGCCCACTAAACTTGGTTGACCTATTTCCACTAAATATTGCGAAGCAGGTGCTTCTGGACAAGTTTCCATCTGAACCATTGACTGAAGAATAACAAGAATTAAATGTTGTTTTAAGAAGAGGTTCAATAACGGGCTAAAGATTTCCGTCTTCTTTAGCACAGGAAGATTAAGACCACTAATACTTTCTATCTGGTAAGGGTCAAAAGGTGTGAAATAAGAATTAAGAAGTGGTTCAATTCCTATTAGAGCGGGGTCACGCATATTAACAGATATTGAACTGGTAGATGATGTCAGTAGCTCTTTCACCTTTTGGGGGAACAATCCTCCAATAAAATCATAGGTGATTCCTTCTGGGGATAATGGGGGAGGAGGAATAGCAGCTCCAACGGCTGGTCTCCTAGAAGGAGCCGTCCCGTGAGGGGCATCTGGTGTTGTTGGCGCGGTTGGCGGAGGTGTTGCAGGTGCAGGTGTCCCCGGAGTTGGCGGCTGAGGTGTTGGTTGAGGTGCAGGTCTTGGGGGACCACCAGGATTTATCGGCTCTGGTGGTGGTGGTGGCGGCTTCGGAGGTTGTGCCATATGTGGGGCTACACTATTAGACCAAACAAAAAACACACATCCTATTATAATAATTAATAACAAATATCTTCTTGTTCTACTAAATTTACTAACTTGCTCACCGCAATGAATAATAGTATTAAATAGTGTTTTCATATACTAATCCCTCCTTTTATGTCTTTGTTTATTATTTATTTATAATATGAGACTGTTGACAAACCCCTCTTTTGTCATTGCGAGAGCCCCGAAGGGG
>JASEHY010000162.1 GCA_030018555.1 Planctomycetota bacterium | reverse complement strand
GGGAGGGTCGTGGGGTGGTTGCAGTTTTCTTGAAAGGAGTTTTTATATGATAAAGCGAATTATCTTGATAGCACTTTTATTAGGGGCAGTGAGTGGCTGTATCGGTTATAACTTGCAGTGGGAACCGTCCTGGGTAGATGGCTTTGAACATGAGAAGCGGCATTTCCGTGCCTGGCAGCAGGATATGTCAGCCATCCACAAATTCATTGATAAACACCTCTTCAACCTTGACGAGGAAGACCCAACAAGATATTAACCACTCAACTGGATTATCTTCTTTCGCCCCTACCCCGCCGCCTTTCGGGGCGAACCTCCCGCCCCGCAGGGCGAGGCTCGCCTAAGGCGGCGCCATAGGCGGGAGCCTCGCCAAAGGCGGGAAGCGAAGCGAGGCTGGGGGGTCCCGACCTAATCGGGGATAGCAAATAGGACGATTATTCATCACTTTTAACCTCAATTATACCATAATTTATGATTTTTGAGATTAGAAAGGTCAATATAATTTCCTATGCTATCAAGAAATTTTACTACGAAGCAGAAAAATCTTGACTTCACCCGCCTAATATATTACCATTTCAGAAAGATATAAAATATGCCTCTATATAATTACAAAGCCAAAAAAGGTCCGAAGGATTTGGTAGATGGTTTGATGGAAGCAGAAAGCCCTCAAGAAGTATCTGCCAAATTAACCTCTCAAGGGTTTTTTCCTGTTCATATAGAACAGGTCGGAGTAGTTATAGATAAAAAAATCACTGTCAGTTCTTTCTTTGGTACGATAAGTTCTAGGGATTTAAATATCTTCACCTATCAGTTAGCATCACTGATTAAGGCAGGACTTCCACTCCTTTCCGGTCTTTATATTATTGCGGAACAGACCGAAAACAAACATCTTAAAGCCATTATCTCCGACATTGCCCAGAGTGTTAAACATGGTGAAATGTTATCCACTGCAATGAGTCGCTATCCTAAAATATTTCCACCTCTTTATACGGCGATGATAAAAGCAGGTGAGGATAGCGGTGCTTTAGATATTATCTTAAAACGGCTGGCTGAACATCGTGAAAAGGTGGAAGAGATAAAATCACGCGTTCGCTCCGCAATGGTTTATCCCATCGTGCTTGTTCTGGCTGGTCTCGGTGCTGTTATCTTTCTTATGCTCGCAGTTATCCCCCAATTCAAAAAGGTTTTTACCACCATCAAAGTAGAGCCACCGCTTTCAACCCAGATATTATTCGCTATTGGCGATGGCTTATCAAATTATTGGTATTTATTCCTCGGCGGTATAATTCTCTTATTGATAATAACTAAAGGTGTTACGTTCATACAAAAGAAGGCGCTTGACCTTTTCAAACTCTCACTACCCTTTATCGGTAACTTCATAAGGAAAAGTGAATCGGCAAAATTAGCCAGTTCGCTTTCCTTGCTTCTTACTAACGGAATTCCCATCCTCGCTTCTCTGGAAATAGTTATTCCCACCCTATCAAATGAAGTAATCAAGGACGCTCTAAAAAAAGTGGCGAATGAACTGAGGTTAGGAGGAACCCTGTCTAAAGGAATGCAAAATAGCAAGCACTTCTTCCCCTTTATGACCAATATGATAAAGGTCGGCGAAGAGGGTGGTAAGTTAGATGAGGTTCTTGTTGAGGTGTCCTCTTTCTATGAGAGAGAAATAAATGAAAGTATCAAGATTGGTCTCTCTCTGCTGGAGCCCGCCGTCTTAGTGGGAATGGCAGTAGTTATAGGATTTATTGTCTTAAGTATGCTCTTGCCTATTTTCCAGATAAGTGTAGCGGCTCAATGATAGTCAAAAAAGTGTATCTGACAATTCTTCATTGTCTAACGGTTATTTTATCTGTCTTTATATTCAGTCAGTGCTCCACTCCTGTTTCGCGAATAAAAGAATCAAGGACGGGAATTCCTCAGGGGGACGAAGTTGTAAAAGTTATTCCAACCCCCCGTCAGATAGTTTATAAAAGCCCTATTCCCTGTGTTCTGACTGAAGACTGGTCAGTATTTGTAGAAAGCAGCGCAGACGAGACCACCCGCCTTGCCTCTGAACTTATCACCAGAGACCTCAACGAAATCTGGCATCTAAATGTATCTTCCCAGATAAACGATAATCGGCTTGTTACTGCCCGTAACTCTATCGTTATCGGCGTTTTTAAGCGGGATAAAAAAATAGAAGAGATGGCTATAAAACAGGGATTAGTGTTAAATCCCTCTTTGCACCCGCAAGGTTACTATATTTCTATTAACGTAGAATTGACAGGACCGGGGAAAATACTGCTGTTGGCGAACACCCCGGCTGGCGTCTTATATGCCGCACAAACTTTCAGGCAACTAATAACTAAAGACCACCAATCCAATCAGATAATAGTTCCTTCTGTATTTATTCAAGACTGGCCTATCTTTGACTATCGGGGTCTTAATATAAATATCTATAAATCTGATACGGAACATATCAAAATAGAATATCTCAAGAATGTTATCCCTGCAGTCGCATTTTATAAAATGAACATACTGTGTCTCCAAACTAACACCTCCCCGAAAGCTTTCGGGATGGCTGCGCTCAGCGATGAAGAGATAAAAGCACTCGTCAGTTTCGCTAAATTATATCAAATAGAACTCGTCGGCAATATATCTATCGTGGCGGACTCCGCTGACGGTCATGCCATAGGCAGTCCCGCCTCTGGCGGAAACAGTCTCGGGAAAAAGGATGTAGCACGTCATCATTGCTCCACTAACTGGTGCGGACATCTGAATAAAAATCCCTTAATATGGGGAGATGTCTCAGGTGAGACTATAGCAAGAATACCTAAAACCGCCATCGTGATGAATAATTTCACTCTTGATGGTCTTAACAAAAGTATCAACGACCATTATGACCGAATAGAAGGTTTCAGGAAAGAAGGTCTCTCCCAGATTATTTGCCCTCAACCCTTTCTGCCGGAATACATATCCTCGGATATTTCTCTTGCTCATAAAAATATATACGACACCGCTCTGGCAGGACTCCGACATTTAGAAAGAGGACACTATCTGATGGGACTGGTTATTTCAGATGACCTAACCAGACCTGCTTATCCTAAATTCCTTGAGAGCATTATTGAGCCGATTGTTTTCTCGGCTGAATGTGCCTGGATACCTGACCGTATAGATGAAAAGCGATTTCAATCTAATTTTACTCGCTCTCTCTTTGGTATTGACGGCTCGCCTCGCTCAAGCGAGAGCGGAGCGGGCACTCTGGGATGGGAGGTTCAGGAATTATTATCGTCCTGTACGAAGTATCTGCGGAGCGGCGGCCCTTATCCCTATACGGGATCCCGTCAGAGGGACAGGATAAACTCCGTCCCGACTTGTAGTGAGCGAAGCGAATCTATTATTTCGGGACCATCTAAAGATGTAGCGGTTGGATTTATCCGACATAGTTTGACTGAGGCAGACCGCACTGCCGATGGACATCGGCTAAAAATATTAGCAGACGGACCTCTTTTAGCACGTTGTGTCATAACTTCTAACACAGGAGATTCCTATACATTGAATTTCTATGAGAACCTGCCGATTTGTGAAGTCTTTCTGGACGGTCTTTCCGATGAGTGCCATAATTCGTATCTGATTCCTGAATCATACTTACAGGGACCATCAGAATATCTGACTTCCAGTTATCAGCAGGGCTCTATTCCATCTAAAGAAAATATCACTATCTCTAAAGATGATAATTACTTCCTGGCGTCCCGATGGGCGGGCAAAGGACTGACCATCGCATCTATTACACCTGAAAATAGAGTTTCTCATTACCTCTCCACGAACCCTGGCGGGTTCTCTGAGCGACCCTTCGGATGCAGAGCATCCTCAGGATGCGAAGCAGAACCCGGAAC
>JASEHY010000161.1 GCA_030018555.1 Planctomycetota bacterium | reverse complement strand
ACCCTACCCTCTCCCATCAAGGGAGAGGGTAATTAATGGTCCCTTATTTCTGTGGTGGTGTACTTAGGTAACCCCATAATTCCGTTTCCGGTTTAACTTAACTTGACTTTTCTGATGCGGAAGTTATAGTTATAATAACATTATGGTAAAGAATTATAAAATACTTGAACAATTTGAGGATGAGCAAATCAGAAAAGAAAAACTATCTTATGAGCGTAAATTAGCAATCTTTGAGTCCCTGTGGAACGAATATCGTTCTCTGCATAAGGAAATTACTTATAACCCACTGGAAGGTATAGAAACAGATATCAGAATAGCCAGAATACTAAATAGTGTTAACAGCCATAAAACAACTACTTGTAAAAGTTAGCCGTGCTCTTGATAAGGCGAAGATACCGTATATGGTCATCGGAGGGCAGGCCGTTCTCCTCTATGGCACACCTCGCCTCACAAATGATATTGATATTACTTTAGGTGTTGACATTGACCGATTGAACGATGTGGTATCTATTGTCCGTAAACTCCATCTCAGAATTATCCCGACTGATTATCGGAAGTTTACTACTGACACAATGGTCTTGCCGTTGGAGGATAGAAAAAGCGGTTTCAGGGTGGACTTTATTTTCTCATTTACTCCATATGAAATAAAAGCGATAGCAAAGGCAAGGAGGATAAAATTAGGCAGGGCAGTAGTCAGATTTGCCTGCCCGGAGGATGTGATTATTCATAAAATCTTTGCAGGCAGGCCCAGAGATTTAGAAGATGTAAAGTCTATTCTGATTAAGAATCAAGGGCTTGATATTAAGTATATTCGGAAATGGTTGAGAACCCTTGGAAGTATTCAGGAAAATCAAGAGAATTTATGGTATCATTTCCTGAAAATCCTGAAATAGATATAAGGAGTCAAGATAATAAATTTTAATGTAATTCCGACATTCGTCGGGATAACTCGCTGTAACGACCAAAGGTCTAACAGCGAGTAAAAGGAGATGAAAACTATGATGCGTGAGAACAGAGACGGAGCATTGACCTCTCAACTTGTCAGAGATTATCAGAAAGAATTGCAGAGCGATGCCTTCAGCCGTATCGCCCGTAATGCCCTGACCAGAACCGGTATCAATGAGATTGCTATGAACCGCGATGTAGTCGCCGGTATGGATTTCACATTCTCACATCTTACCAAGACGGGTGAGATTACTAATCAGGAAAGCAGTGGTCGCTGTTGGCTTTTTGCGGGCTTGAACACGATGCGTGTGAAGGCGATGAAGAAGATGAACCTTGCCAACTTTGAGTTATCGCAGAGTTATTGCTTTTTCTGGGATAAATTAGAGAAGGCAAACTACTTTCTGGAGAACATTATTGAGACAAGAAACGAGGATGTCCATAGCAGGTTGATTATGTGGCTACTTCTCTCGCCATTAAGTGACGGCGGACAATGGGATATGTTTGCTAATCTCATCAGCCGATATGGTGTCGTGCCAAAATCTGTGATGCCAGAAACCTTTAATAGTCGCAATTCAGGACAGATGAATTATCTACTTGTCTTGAAACTGCGCGAGAATGCGATGCTCCTGAGACAGATGCATCAGAAGGGAGCGAGTGTTAAAGAATTACGCTCACGCAAACAGTCTATGCTCTCTGAGATTTATCGGATGCTTGTTACTTATATGGATGAACCGCCCAAACAATTTGACTGGCAGTACCGCGATAAAAAGGACAAATTCCATCGCGAACCGAAACCGATGACACCAGTAGAGTTTTATAATAAGTATGTGAACATGAAACTTGATGAGAGGATAAGTCTGATTAACTGCCCGACCAGAGATAAACCATATCATAAAATGTACACCCTTCAGTATCTTGGGAATATGGTTGGCGGAAAGATTATAAGATATCTTAATGTTGATATTGATACTCTCAAAAATACTGCGGTCAGGATGATTCGTAAAGGTGAGCCGGTATGGTTCGGTTGTGATGTCGGTAAGATGCTCTATCGCGAAGGCGGGATTATGCACAGCCGGCTGTTTGAATATGATAAACTACTCGGCACTACATTCGGAATGGACAAGGCACAGCGGGTTGACTGCCGCGAGAGTAAAATGACTCACGCAATGGTCTTTACAGGCGTTAATCTGGTAAAGAATAAGCCGACCAAATGGAAAGTAGAAAACAGTTGGGGTGAGAAAGGTGGCGAAAAGGGGTTTTATGTAATGAGCGACGACTGGTTTGATGAATATCTTTATCAGGTAGTGGTGCCGAAAAGGTATCTCTCGCCTCGTCTGCGCAGGATATTGTTAGAAAAGCCCATCGTTCTCAAGCCGTGGGACCCTATGGGGTCTCTGGCGATTATGTATTGAGCCCTGCGTCCCTGCCGTCAGGCGTTGTGTGTCAGGCGTTGTGCGTTAACGCAGGACGCTGGTTATATGTCAGATAAGTATAGAATTGCCTTGAGTGTAATTAGAACCCTGCAGAAGAACGGGTTCCAGGCATACCTTGCCGGCGGGTGTGTCCGTGACCGCCTGTTGAGCCAATCTCTTAAACGCATTCCCAAGGACTACGATGTGGCAACCGATGCCAGACCTGCTCAGGTAATACGGCAATTTAATAAGACACTCGCCATCGGTAAGGCATTCGGCGTGGTTGCGGTCTTTATCAAAGGACACCAGATAGAGGTTACCACCTTTCGCACCGAGGGACGATATTCAGATGGCAGACACCCTGACCGCGTAAAATATGCCCAGAGAGATGATGACATCTTCAGGCGGGATTTTACCATTAACGGGCTCTTTTATGACCCCATCAGACACAAACTCATAGACCTCGTTCACGGCAGGGCAGACCTAAAAAAGAAGGTCATCAGAACGATTGGCAAACCGAAGGAACGTTTTAGTGAAGACAAACTCCGGATGATGCGGGCAATCAGGTTCGCCGTAGAACTCGGATTCTCCATAGAGCCGGAAACCAAAAATGCTATCTCACCTCTCTCTACGCAAATAACTAAAATAAGTAAAGAACGCATCCGTGAGGAACTAAAACGAATCCTTATCTCACCAAGAAGGGATGTGGGTGTTAAATTATTGGACGAAACAGGGCTACTCAACCAAGTTTTACCAGAAGTGGTGAGAATGAAGGGAGTAAAGCAACCGATTCAATTTCATCCCGAAGGCGATGTATATATTCATACTTTAACAGTATTAAAGCATCTGAAAAATCCATCATTTGAATTGGCATTAGCGACCCTTTTGCACGATATAGGGAAACCTGATACTTTTATGATAACCGACCGTATTCGGTTTCACGAGCATGAACGGATCGGCTCTGAACTTGCCAAGCGGCTCTGCAGGCGGCTTAAACTTTCTAATGCTGAAACAGAAACTATTTGCTGGATTATCAGCAGGCATCTTGTCTTTAAGGATATTGATAAGATGCGTGTCAGCACCCTGAAGCGACTCTTCAGTCATCCGGCATATCCGCTGTTAGCAGAACTGCACAGGGTTGACCGGCTTGGTAGCGATATGGACCTTAAGCCCTATCATATTGCAGGACGGCTTTATCGCAAACTATCTAAGGAGGACCTCAAACCGCCACCTCTGATAAACGGCTATGACCTCATCGCACTTGGCTTTAAGCCCGGTCCTATTTTCTCTAAGATACTCAAAAGGATAGAAGAGTCGCAGTTAGAGAAGGAGATAACCACAAAAGCAGAGGCGCTGGAGTTAGTGCGGAAGTTGTTTAAGCCACCCGATTAAAGTTATGCCTTTTCCTCCCGCCCCTTTGGGGCGCCGCCCCGAAGGACGAGCCTCGCCAAAGGCGGGAGGCTCGCCCAACGAAGTTGGGCGGCATAAACCAAATATGTCTTATCCGCATCAATACATTACTCTGACAACTCGCCCGAACCCCGAATATCGCAACAACATCAGGGGGCA
>JASEHY010000160.1 GCA_030018555.1 Planctomycetota bacterium | reverse complement strand
CAATGATGACAACTTTTGACTAATAACCACTATAAAACTCATATTCCCAGACGGTCTGGCTCATAGGCACCTCCTTAACCTGACCGGATTTGTCCTCTATCTTATAACTCGTCTCCTCAATCTTATTGCCGTTGTCATCATACCTGTAAAGGCGGTTCCTTTCTAACTTGCCCTCGGCGTCATAGAAAACCGACTCAATCTGATTGCCTTTGTCGTCATACTTGTAAATCCTCTTATCCTTTAAGACCTTCTTGAATTCGCCAGAATCTTCTACAAATCTATAGGTGCTTTGTATTTTTGTCTTGAGTCCTTTTGGTATCTTTTCTTTTGCCGTATCTTCCTTGTTGGCTAAAGAAGGATTAGGTCTGATGAGCCAGAGAGATAACCCGAGTAAGATTGTTAGCACTATTATCAGCGCTCTTTTATACTTCATTTCGTATAATGTTCTCCGAATTCCCGCTGTACTGCTGTC
This sequence comes from Planctomycetota bacterium, assembly GCA_030018555.1. Taxonomy (GTDB): domain Bacteria; phylum Planctomycetota; class MHYJ01; order JACQXL01; family JACQXL01; genus Yes70-35. Next base: position 3,460 of record JASEHY010000160.1, on the reverse strand, counting down.
AACACTCAAACTCGTTACGTTGGATACCGGATTGTCTAATGATTGATTGAAGGGTGCCGAACCGAATTTCGGGATGAGTAGGCACCGGCACCGTTATTGTGGTATCAAGCAGTTTTTTCTGCATTACAATATGGCTGCCGCGTTGCCGGACATGGGAAAATCCGTGCTTAGCAAGAATTGCGCAAACCTCTTTACCGGAAAGAACACGTAATTTAGCCAAGGGAAACCTCCACCTGTGTTATATACACTTCATCGTGGAGCCGTTGTTTAATCTCGGCGGCTGAAGCGGTCTCAAAGAACAATTCAAGTGCCTCCCGAAGGTTATCGCGTGCTGTTTCAATTGCGTTCCCCTGGCTGGCAATATCAAGTTCCGGACACAACGCCACGTAACCATCGCCTTCTTTTTCAATAACTGCGGTAAGTTGTCTAATCATAATATCAAATCTCCTTTTTGCTTATATATACAATAAAGAAAATAACCTGTCAAGAAAATTGCCCAGTGGGTCTGCCTAAAGTTTGGGGGACACAATACTTATCTCTCATCCCTATAATTAGGTATTGTGTCCCCGGAATTAAGCTGACGCATTTGTTCATTACTCCTTTTTTATAGGTGTAAGAAACACCTCATAACTGAGATAACTGCCGGCGGAGGTAGTAAGCCGTTTGTCCTTAAATAAGAACCCTTTGTTGGTGGTGTTATCCCAGGTTAAAATCGTCTCTGATTCCCGACCGTCCAAATCGTAGAGAATGAGTTCTAACTTGGAATTCTCTGCCCAGTTGAGGATAAATTCCTCGTTCCATTTGGGGTTACGGGTATCCGGTTTGACCCGGGGCTTAAAGATTTCATTATCGTTCTGACGAACGATGATGAAACAATCAGGCGGTGCGGCTTTGGAGCCCAGGTCATTATCCGTTCAATCAGACGGGGCAATAAATGCCTCTAATATCCTAATCACATAAAACCCTTCAGGAATTGCCTGGCCGGGCAGGAGGGAACTCTTTGCCAATCCTTCGGCTAAGTTATGTAACTTATTATCAAGCGTCTCAAAATTCTCTTTGAGTTGCATCAGATAGATGCCTAATTCTTTATTGTCCTCATTTGTCCGTGACTGGACCTTGCTGATTTCTTCGGTGATAAGCGAGATTTTATCCCGGATTAATTCCTGAGTCTTTTCTAATAGAGCAATCTTGTTAGATAATTCTGTGGACGATGACTGCTGGGTATTCTTGAATTCATCCTTGATTTCGTTCTTGAACATGGTCAATTCGGCAATCAGGTTATTCGTCCGCTTTTGTTCTTCTTTTAAGTCGTTAACCATCGTCTGATAATAGGACTCGGTTAATGCCAGGCGGTTTTGGTCTGGTTGCGTCTGCGTCGGGGGAAATAGTTTTGAGCCGATTTTTGGGAAGTAATTAAGCCCAAAAAAGGCCAAGGCGGCACAGCCGAGTATGGACACAAGAGCAAATTTCAGAGCATTCCGTTTACGGACTGATTTAGTCCTTCCGATGACTTCCCGCCCATACGTCCGCTCTGACTCGCCTTCGGCGGCGGCGGAGCGGGCACCCCCAGAGGGGACGGCGGGTTGCAGAGGCCCGCCTGACGGCGAGGCAGGTAGAACCACTGCCGGGCTTGCTTTGGTCTCTAAGGGCATCCGTTTCCTCGTTTCTTCCTCTATAATTTCTTTAATTAGTTTGCCATCAACGACCTTTTTATTCAGCCCAACCATCGTGGTAAGTGCTTTATGACATAAAAGGGTTACCTGTCTGGGATAGCCCTGCGTATCTTGATAAATCTCGTTCACTGCTTCCCTGGTAAAAAACCCTATCTTTTCCCGATAACCTGCCTGATGAAGTCTGAACCCTATCATTTTCTCTGTTTCAATCTGGTCAAGTGGATTCAAGATATGCAGTGAACTTATCCGGTCAACCAGATTGGGCATATGATTAAGTCTGGTCTGCAGTTCTGCCTGTCCCAGCAGAACCAGTTGAAGTAATTTGGCCTGATTGGTCTCGTAGTTGAGGAGTATTCGCAAGACTTCCAGTGATGGCTCTGATAGTTTTTGGGCTTCATCTATAATGAGAACAAGTCCTTTATTTTCATTAATCGCTTTCTCAAAGAGGTGGCTCTTGAGCATATCTTTAAGTTTACTTTCAGTGATGGGAAGTCCTGAAAAGGCCAGATTCAGGGTCGTTGTTTCAACCCCCAATGTTCGGACTAACGCATCAAGAAACGCCCACTCATTCTCATAAACAGGGTCAAGGATAATTTGATAGGTAAATTCCTCTCTTTCCCCCAGATTCTGAACCAACTTCCGGCTCAAGGTCGTCTTTCCTGTGCCGATATCACCCAGGATAACACTCAAGCCCCGGCGGAGATTCAGTTCAATCAGCAGACGGTTTAATGCCCGTTTGTGGCTATTTGACTCATAGAAAAACAGCGGGTCAGGACTACTGGAAAAAGGTTCAGTTGTTAAGCCCAGAATTTTATAGTAACTCATACGGTTGATTCCTCAATTTTAGTATGTGAAATGTAGAATACAGGGGCAGAAAATAGATTGCGTTCTTCGTGCCGCCGTAATCCGGGGACACATCCTAATTCTTTATTAATAGGTATGTGTCCCCCGAATTTACATTTCAATTTTAGGATTTAGGCCATAAATAAACAGTAAAGAATGCATTGGCAAATTTGCCATCTGCCGTCCAAGCGGTAACCTCAATAGTTTCCCTAACACTCCTGGCACCTCCTGTAATCAGTGCAAACCCAGAATCAGCCATGCTCTCATATCTTATTTTGTTATTATTTCCATATGTCCTCACAACATAACTATAAGGATAACTAGGATTAATATTTACCACGCTGTCGTAGTATGCTAAAGTTCCATTAGGCCATGAGTTCGCCCACGACCATATCTTCCAATCATAATGGTCAATAGTTGCGCCTGTGATATTTACCTGCAACCAAACTCGCATATAGGCGGAAGAATTCGTACAGGTTGATGTAATGTCAACATAACCTGTATTACCGGGAAAGACGGCTCCATTGACGGAGCCCGACCCGGATTGAGAAGAAACTGGCACCCCTACTTGCACTGAACCAACAACTGGCCAAGGACCACTGCTACCGCCGCCACTACCTCCTCCACTACTGCCTCCACTACTGCCTCCACTAGTGCCGCCACTAGTGCCGCCACTATCCTGGCCGCACACTCCGCCGTAGCCGGTAATCATTATGCCCATCAATAGGATAAGCATTGCCCATTTTATGTGTTTCATACAACACCTCCTTCCGCCAGTGGCGGAGTTGCAGTTTTAGTATGTAGAATGTTAAATATAATCTGGATTCCTGTGGCGCTCCGACGCCATGGCGCTTTGCGTCTACCCACCTGCGCAGGAATGACTTCTTTGTGTTCTTTGTGCCTTTGTGGTGAAGGATTATTCCGTGCAAAAAGCAGATGCCCTA
>JASEHY010000015.1 GCA_030018555.1 Planctomycetota bacterium | reverse complement strand
CCACAGATTAAATCAGCCCGTACGGGTGTGTAATCTGTGGCTACTTTTATACTTTCCTATACTGCAAGAAAACGGGGTAACTTACCACAAAGACACAAAGAACACAAAGAAATTACGAGGAAATAAATTGGGTCGTCTTACCTTTGTGCCTTTGCCCTTCAGGGTTCTTGCCCTGTCCCTCACGGGATGGTGGCTACCAAGACCCTTCAGGGTCGTAGGGTGGTGAACGATTACCTTTTATCTATTAGACGAATAAAGAGATAGTGCCTCTGGCAGAAACTCCGCTGCTACCGGTGCTGCCACCTCAGACCCTCTACCACCGTGTTCAATAACAACTACAAAGGCAATTCGTGGTTTATCAAATGGTGCAAAGCCAGCAAACCATGCGTGTGAACGTTTACCCGATACCTCTGCTGTCCCGGTTTTACCTACCGCTGGTAAATTCCTTACCGCTGTTCCATATGCGGTGCCGCCTTCTGAATGCACTACTTTATAGAGTCCGTTATGAATCTGCTTGAGTGTAGTTGGAGATGCTCCGCACATTGTTTCCCCACCTGAGGCGGTTCTTACCCGCTCTCGCGGGTCTGCCTCCCGCCCTTCGGGGCGAGGTTCGCCCTTCGGGGCGGCTGGCACCGATATTTTGGGCTGCTCATGCTGAATGTTATGTGCGAGGTCAGTTTTAATGAGTCGGGGTTTAACAAGTTTCCCTCCATTTGCTACTGCAGACATCATTCTTACAATCTGCAGAGGGGTAACCATCAGGTCTCCCTGACCGATAGAGATATTAAGGGTTTCAGATAAAGACCATTTTCCTCGCTTTTCGCCATCCGTCCCGCTGAGGCGGGATAATTCGCTTTGCTCTGGTATCAGTCCTCTTTTATCACCTGCGATATCTATATCAGTTCTTTTCCCTAATCCCATCTTTCCTGCCCAATTTATTAGAGCATCAGCACCGGCTAATTTACCAGCATTATAGAAAAAGATATTACAGGAATGTTTGAATCCTTCTTCAATCGCATAAGAGCCGTGTTCACGATTATGTTCCACAATCCAGCATTTGAATTTCTTGTAGGAAGGGGAAAAATAGCCATTACAATAAAAAGTGGTGTTCGGTTTGATTTTGCCTTCTTCCAGTGCGGCGATAGCAGTGATTATCTTAAAAACTGACCCGGGCGGATACTCTCCGGCGATTGCTCTATTGTATAAAGGTTTGGAGGGCGATTTAGTGATATACTCTGTGGTCTGTTTATCAACCGGTGGCTGTAGCAGATTGGGATTGAAAGAAGGTGCGCTTGCTATTGCGAGTATCTCGCCGTTATGAATATCCATAACTATAGCCGCCCCTGTTTTACCCCTTAAGGATTCTTCTACCTTTTTCTGTAAGGCAAGGTCAATGGTAAGTTGAATATCAAGTGTTGTAATTGACTCTATTCTGCTGAGTTCTCGTTTTTCTCTGGTGGCGTAATCATACTCGCTGAGTCTGACGCCATATTTGCCAGATAGAAGTCTGTTGAACTGTCTTTCAATCCCGATTCTACCCAGAAATTCATCCTTGAACTCTCCGAGGTCAATTAACGCCTGATAAGTATTTTCATCTACTGCCGGGTTGAGCATTTCATAAAAATAGCCCTTTTCTATAAATTTATCATATTCCTCCTGCCAGATAGGGCCTATATAACCAATGATATGAGATGCTAACTCATTGTAGAGATACTGACGTGAAACCTTTTCAGAAACACTAAAACCAGTAAATATTTCAGGACGAGTTTCAATCTGTAATGCCTGCTCAAGGGTCAGTCCCGAAAATACTCTGTATCTGTTATAGTATTGCTGTCTGATATAACTTCTTCTGTCGCGTTCTGATTTCGTTGCAGACCGGCTAAGAATCCTTTCGTAAATAACTTTAATCCTTGAGACAAGTTCGTTCTCTTTTGCTTTCCCGGTGGGTCTCCCAGTGGGTGTCTCTGGCACCGATAATAGTGTTGCCAGTTCTTTGACGATAAGTGATTGAGCAGAAGAAGGGTCATCAAGATAGTTTATTTCTGAAAGGGATGCTCTGATGTTTGTCGCAGTAGCGGGTCTTTCTGCGGGCTTTGCCCTGAAAAAACGGTATGGTGTAAAAAACAGGTCAAACGATAGTTTATTAGTTGCGAGTATATTACCATTGCGGTCAAGGATTTTACCACGCGGCTCGGCTATTAACTCAATTCTTGTAGCGTATTTACGCGACTGAGTCCGATAATATGAGTTGTCTATAACCTGCATTGAAAACAATCTCACTACGATGATAAAGCAACTTATAGAAATAATTACCAGAATAGTAAAAATTCGTCTCTGGAACATATTTGGTTGGTAAATTAAACCACAGATTAAATCTGTGTCCTTCGTTCCTCCCGCCCCGATGGGCGAGGCTCGCCACAGGCGGCTGGACTCCACGAACCCTGACGTCCCGACGTAACGTCGGGGCGGAACGGGTAAATAATCTGTGGCTTAATTCAGTTTGTTTAATATCTTATGGCATACCATAAGGGCATTGCGGGCATCTTCTCCTGTTACAATCGGTCTTCTCTTTTCCCTGATTGCAGAGACAAACGATGAGAGTTCCTTTTCTAATTGGTCATACGGCTCTACTTGAAGATTATTCAATCTGATAAACTTATCAAGCATAAATTCTTTCGGGTTAACAATCCCTGCTGGATGCTGGATAAGACCTGAGAGAGTTCTCTCTTGCAGTGAGCCCTTATCCCTATCCCTACGGGATCCTGTAAGGACGGGATCTGTCCTTATCCCTCTGACGGGATCCTGTTGGTAGCCACCATCCCGTGAGGGAGAAGGACAGGATGGTGGAACCATAAGGACAGGTAAACTCAGCGAACCTATTCTTTCATATACAGAAGCAGTTTTATCAGCAAAATCAATAGAGGCATAGTTTTTATCAGTAAAAACCCGCATCTTTCTCATCGCCTTGTCAGATGCCCTTGAAGCGGTCAGATTAGCAACACAACCGTTTCTGAACGAGATACGCGCATTAGCAAGGTCTATCTTGTCAGAAATAACTTTTATACCAACCGCATCTATCCTTTTGACAGGAGATTTAACCAGAGACAATATGATGTCAATATCGTGTATCATCAGGTCAAGGACGACATCAATATCTACAGAGCGAAATGAAAACGAAGAGAGCCGATGGCATTCAATAAAGCGAGGTTCTTTGATATATTCTTGAGCCGAAACAAATGCCGGATTAAATCGCTCTATATGGCCAACCTGTAGGACAATCCCGCCAGGGCGGGACTTCTTTGCCAACCTGACAAGTTTATCTGCCCGGGAAACCGTTGTAGTGATAGGTTTTTCTATAAAGGTATGAATACCTCTTTCTATCATTTCCCTTGCTGTTTCATAATGTGAACTGGTGGGTGTGGCAATTGTTACAGCATCCACCATCTTTGATATCTCTTTATAATCATAGTAAGGTTTAGTCTGATAGAGGTGGGCGATTTCGTTTGCGGCATCCTTATTAATATCAACCACGCCAATAAGTCTCACTCCAGGCATTTTAGAGAGGAATTTAGCATGGTTTTTACCCAAATGACCGACACCAATAACAGCGACTTTCATATGCGTCTTGCGTTTTGCGTCTTGGGTCTTCCCGACGAATTCTGTCGGGACGATGCACAACCCACAACACAGGACGCTATCCTTTCTTCCCCTCCACGAATCTGCCTTTGAGTTTCTCCATCACCTTAGGCAGGGTAGTATATTCCATCTCACTCAGCGGTAATCGGTGTGGTTCAAAAGGCCCGTGACGTCTGAGGAAATCTCCGATTTGGTTTGCCTGTCTGCGGGTCTCGTCAAAACTCACGTCGTCAAACATATCACGCGGTCCGACAAGTTTACCATCACACAGTTGGAATCCGGCGCAGATTACACGAGGTGGACCATCAAATCTGGTTGGTGTTGCCTGTTTGATACTGGTCGGCATTAATGGTCCTTGGTGTGAGCCACGCATCCAACCGGCAACTATATGCGGAAATGCAAACGCCTCCAGGACCTCGCCTACAGCAGGGAACCCGCTCTGGGAACGGACAATCAGAACAGGGTCATCTTTACCAACATACTCACCTGCAATAAGGGCAAGTTTCTGGGTGGAAGCCGCTGCGGCTATCTCATTATCCGTCTTCCTGAAAATCCTATTTATCATATAATAGTTTGAGGCACCCAGAAAGACCAGAAGGTCATACATCTCTTCGGGACAGGAAAGGGTAATAGACTTATTTTCATAAACATTAAGCACTTCAAACTTGAATCCGTCGTGGAGTTTAGGGTCAATAATCAACCCTGCGGTATTGAAAGGGTCGGCAAAGATGCGGTATAACGGCAGATTCCAGGCACCGGGCGAGGTTTTATCAGCCATAAATATAAGAATCGGTTCAGATGTCCGCTCAATTATTTCCATCTCAGCAACACCTGGTCCCATCCCTTTAACATTACCACTAAAGGCGTCAGCCAGAAGGTCTTGACCGGCGCCGTAGAGTTTGAGTTTCTTTGCCACCTCAGTGCCTTTCTCAAAGGTCTCCCATGCAAGTTTATGAACCTTTTCGTTATCAACGCCCAGATTATGAGTCATTATTAACTCAAGGTCATCTCCGCAGGAAGTAACATAGAAATCAATCAGCAGTTTACTTCCGGCAAGGGACTCCTTGGCATTTTCAATTATGTCAGGATGCATTGCTGAATGACCCACATAGCCACCGATATCTGCCTTGATAACACTCAGGGTTGTTTTGTTTGGCATATAAACTCCTTTTCCGCCAGAGGCGGACCCGCCTTTAGCGGGCTGGTCTGTTATAATGGTTATTAACCAAAAGTTGTCATCGTCTCAAAAGAGTGTCACCCTGAACTCGTTTCCCGCCATTAGGGCGAGGTTCGCCTTCTCGCCTCGCCTTCCCGGCCTCGCTCTCGCTCGGCGAGGCGGGCGCTACGGCGAAGCGGGCGGGCGACGCCCTTCGGGGCGGGACGCCCCCATACGGGCAAGCTGTACGGGCGGAACGGGCAGATACACGTAGATTAACACGGATTTCGGCTCTGTGTTTATCTTATCTGTGTCCATCTGTGTTAATCTGTGGTTGCAGTTTTATTATACTGCTCTCTCTCCCATCAGACCCACAGGGCAGGAGTGCAGGTGCTGAGTCCAAAGATAGTTCATCGGGGGCTACGAAGACAGAAAGAGATGAGGAGTTGTATCAAAAGACCAGAGCAATATATGAATGTCTGGACAAATTGGAATCAGGCATTCTGGTTGAACAACAGAATGCCTTTGAGCGCCTACGTTCTATGGGTCCGATGGTCCTGCCGTTTTTGTCTGCTCATCTAAAGGAAAAAGCAGTGTTTCTGGAACTAACCCGCCAGATTATAGAGGATGGCTTTGGTAAATCGCACTCTCGCTCGCTGACCGGGGGATTAACTACTGCACCACTTTCTAATATCGCAGCACTACCTCTCAAAGACGCTTTTATAGAAAAATATTTCTATGGTCGCTATCTTCAGGCACTTAAACTCTTTGACCAAGAGAACTTTCAGGAGGCAAAGGAATTAGTCAGAGCCATTCTAACAATAGAGAAGAATTTATCCTTCGCTAATCAGTTACAACTACTTAAGATTCAGTGTGAGCAAAGTATCATTCAACAGGGACTTATCCGTGCAACCCTCTGTGCAAAACCAAGAGAGGGACTACCAGCAGGGTTATATGAAAACACAGACAGGATAGAACTTAAACTTAAATTAGAGAATGTCTCGCTTGAACCGCTGGAAATGGAATTCGGCAAAAATAGTGTTATAGTGTTACAGATAGACTTTAATCTTTATGACCCCTTCGGTAACTTTAATAATAAGATTAGAGAAGAAACGATACCGCTTTCAATAAGCAATCTTAAACTTAATCCCAATGAAAAGAGGGAGTGGGATTTTTTGCTGGATATATCCCGAGATAATCCGAATAGCCCTTTTTATAGAACATATCTTCTTTCTGCCGAGATACGACCTATCAGAATAAAAAGCGAGGTGTTGAAAGACAAAATAGGCATCGAGACAGCGAGAAAAATAGTATCAACCAATGTGCGTTTGAGAGTCTTTCCGCCTGAGATTGAGCCGACCTTGAAATCACCCATAGAAAAATTGCAACTATCTCTTGAGGGCGCTATCCCTCTTGATGTCTTCCTTTGTAGTCTTCTTATCCCCGAAAACCAACAGGCCAAAGCAATAGAATTGTTAATAACAACATTAGAACGACCTCCAATAGAAACACTTAAAAATATAGGGATTCAACGAGAGATATGGGAGTCAGTCATAATGAATTGCTTAAAACATATGACTAATCTGCCTTTTGAGGTTAATAAAAACACCTGGATAGAATGGTTCAAACAGAAGAAAAAATAACCAGCAATTCCCCAACTTGAGATTGCCACGTCCCCCGATATTCATCGGGGGACTCGCAATGACACTTCCGGAGCCTGTTCCCGCCTTGGCGGGACGAGGAGCGTAGCGACGAAGCAATCTCTAAATCTTGAGGAACAATACAAGTTGGGGAATTTTTGAATAATTCTAATTATTATTGACAGAATATAAAAATATAATATAAGTAGCATTATCAAAGAAAGTGAGGGTAATCTTATGAAAAAAGCAATAATATTGATTGTGTTGTTAGTAATAGTCGTTGGCTTGATAGTTGCCTTGAATGTTATTACTAAACCAACTAAACCACCAGACGGAACAACAGATACCGTAATAACAAATACCGGTGGAGGAGCAGTAAAAGAACCGACTCCTGCACCAGTAGCAATAAGAATATCTTTCCCACGCAGGGGAGTGATTCTTAATCATTTTGGTGAGACCCTGTTAAGGACAAATATTCTGGAGAAAAATTACCTGACAGGTACAGTAAATGGTGTGGATGATGAGGTACCCTTGTGCAATGACTTGATAAACAAACAAACGGAAGTGGTTTTTATCTCTGAGTTTCAGGCTATCCTCGCTCTGGGCGCAGATTTTAACGGCTTGATATTTGCTAATCTCGGCTCTCTTGGTCGCTTTGCCCTGATGATACTGAAAGATTCACCCATTGAAAGGATTACCGACTTGAAAGGTAAGAAAATAGGATTGGTTGTGAATAGTGCCGAACACTCTGCCCTTTTGACATGGCTCAACAAAGAAGGTATGCAAGCAGGCAGAGATGTTGAGATAGTTGCGGTCTCTGAGATAGATAAATATAACGTCCTTTCTGCTGGAAGAATAGATGCTATGGTGGCTTCTGACCCAAAGGTGGAGGACCTTTATGCCGATAAAAAGGTATGTCGGATTATATATGATTCACATAAATATGGCGTTGTGCTGGTGGCTAAAGATTTGTGGGCAAAAGAGCCCAAAGCCCTTATTAGATTTACTCATGCTCTCAGAGAAGCAACATTATTTATCTCCACTCATAGAGCAGAGGTTAATAACTGGATTAAACCATACTGCGGGATAGAAGAAGACCTTGTCTGGCGAATATCAGGAATCAATGTGCTTTATTTTAGCACCCGTAAGATAAACGACGCAAAAATATTTGTTACCGATACGTTGACAGGTAGTCTGAATAACTTAAGTGTTTTTGCCCTGGACCAGAAACTAATTTATAAATCGCTGATAATGGGCGATTTTATATCTAATGAATTGCAACAAGAGTTAAAGAAAGAAATAGATGCCCAGAAATACGACCCTCAGAGTGTAAAAATCATAAAACAATAGAAGTGCTTTTTCTCCTGTGTCCCGTATCATATCTCTCATATGAAACCAATCGTTATTGGATTGACAGGAGGAATAGGAAGTGGTAAGACTTATGTAGGCAGGGTCTGGAATCGCCTCGGGGCAAAGTTAATCTCTGCTGATAAAATCGCTCATCAGGTCTTATTAAAACCAGCTGTCAAAAAAGCATTGCTCAAATTATATGGTACCGCTATTATTGATGGTAAAAGCAAAAGGATTAACCGCAGAAAATTGGCAAAAACAGTATTTAATAGTCCTTCTGTTTTAGCAGGACCCAGGGCAATTAACAAACTAACCCATCCTTACATCAGAAAGGAGATAGAAAGACAATTACAAAAAATCAACCAATCCTCCGTCTCCGGTAGAAGAACGTTTGTGGTAATTGATGCCCCTCTTTTGCTTGAGACAGGGTTGGACAAACTCGTGGATTATGTAGTTTTTGTTCATACTACTCGTAAAATTCGCCTTAAGAGAGTAGTGAACCAACGGCGCTGGGATGCAGGTGAAATAAGACGGCGAGAAAAATACCAACTGCCCTTGGATAAAAAGCGTTTAAGGAGTGATTTTACTATTAACAACAACTCACGCGTCCTCACAACCACTTATATCAAAAGGATTCATTCTCAGATTACAGGTTTTAGTAATCTGTAACCTGGATAGTGTCAAATAGTTGAAACTTTCCAATAGAAATAGCCCCGTTTTATACGAATTAACGGAATGAAACCTATAACTTGTCGTATGGAATTTCAAAGAGTGGCATAAATGCCACCGCTACATAGACGTTATGGATTTGTAGCGGTGCGATTTATCTCACTACCCTCGTGCGAAGCACGAGGACTAACTTAAAACTTAAAGGAGGTAGTTTTATGCCCAGAATCATTAGAAGAAAAGTTGATGTCCCTATCCCTCAACGGGATCCCGTCAGAGGGACGGGACCTTCTATTAATTATCCCATCAGGGTTGCAGGAGAGTTATCGGTGCCGGAGGCATCCGCCTTAGGCGGAAGACCCGCCTCCCGCCCCGATGGGCGAGGCTCGCTACAGGCGGCAGGCGGGAAGGAACAAGAAAACAAACACAAATTAGATGTTCCTGCCCCGAATGTTTTCGGGGTTAGGAATGATATTAACGCTAAATACGAAGAGGTAAAAAAATCAGAGTTATACCTGACCAAACTCCAGAAAATGACCATCGCCGAATTGCTTGATATTGCCAAGAAAGAGGGAGTAATAGAATACAGCGGTCTTAAAAAGCAGGAGTTAATATTTCGTATCTTACAGGCTCGCGCCAGTAAAAACGGCTTGACTGTTGGTGAAGGTGTATTAGAAATCCTTCCTGATGGATTCGGGTTCCTTCGTTCAACCGATTACAACTATCTTCCATCACCTGATGATATCTATGTTTCTCCTTCCCAGATAAAACGATTTGGAATGCAGACCGGTCTGGTTGTTACCGGCCAGATTAGACCACCTAAAGACGGCGAAAAATATTTTGCCCTCCTCAAGGTGGAAGCAATAAATCACGAGAACCCGGAACTTCGCATCGGAAAAGTATTCTTTGATGATTTAACTCCCTTGCATCCAGAGGAGCGTCTTTTCTTAGAAACGGAATCTAATGAACTTTCAATGCGGATTATGGACCTGGCTACGCCGATTGGAAAAGGACAACGTGGTCTTATCGTCGCCGCACCACGTACCGGTAAGACAGTTCTTCTACAGAAGATTGCTCACAGTATCGCCACAAATCACCCTGAAGTCTATTTAATAGTTCTTCTGATAGATGAAAGACCTGAGGAAGTAACCGATATGCAACGTTCGGTCAAAGGCGAGGTGATAAGTTCCTGTTTTGATGAGCCGCCAAGCAGGCATATCCAGGTGGCAGAGATGGTCCTCAGTAAAGCAAAAAGATTAGTAGAATATGGAAAAGATGTGGTAATCCTGTTGGATTCCATCACGCGTTTGGGTAGAGCATATAATACCGAGGCGCCACACAGTGGGAGAATTCTCTCGGGCGGTATAGATTCAACTGCCCTGCAGGGACCGAAGAAATTCTTCGGCGGCGCTCGGAAAATAGAAGAAGGCGGCTCGCTCACAATTCTCGCCAACACCCTTATTGATACCGGCTCAAGAATGGATGAGGTCATCTTTGAAGAATTCAAAGGCACAGGCAATATGGAAATCCATCTTAACAGACAACTATCAGACCGCAGAATATTTCCCTCTTTTGATATTACCCTTTCTGGCACACGAAAAGAGGAGTTACTACTTGACCCTGATGAACTTAAAAGAGTCTATCTACTGCGAAGAGGATTAGTCAACGAGCATAAAAATCCGTTGGAAATGATGCTCTGGCTTATTGAAAATATCGCTAAGACCAAGAGTAATGCTGAATTTCTGATGAAATTCAAGTTGTAATTTATTGATGTTCGTATAGACAATGTCACCACCTTACGTCATTCCTCCCGAAAGCATTCGGGACGGGAATAACATTGGGAGGACGCATATGAATAATAATCTCTCCAGATTACTCCTTGCTCCAATAATTTCATCAGCGGCATTACTCCTTTGCTGTCAAACTGACCATCTGGATGCAGAAACCGGTTCAGCCGCCGCCGAAGGCGAGCCTCGCCATGCTGGGCGGGAAGCGTCTGATAAGGCAGAACGCAACTCGCAACTTACAATTCGCAATTCCAAAACCTTAACCAGCCATACGGACATAATTCGTTCTATCGCCATCAGCCCTGATGGTAAAATGCTCGCCTCAGCCGGTGATGACCAAAGCATTAAAGTATGGAATATTAAAACGGGTAGAGAAATCAATTCACTATCAGGACACACTAATATAATCTGGTCGGTTGCTTTCTCGCCTGATGATAAATATATTGCATCAGGCAGTGATGATTGCACGGTACGGCTCTGGGAGCCGTTATCTGCCAGAGAAAAACTCGTCTTAAAACAGCCGTCAGAGGTCTGGGCAGTTAGTTTTAGTAAAGACGGCAAGAAACTTGCGGTAGGTTTAAGCAATTGCACTATCGTCATCCTGGAAATGCCCTCCGGTAAAATACTTGCAACCCTCTCAGGCCATACCCGCGATGTCTTTTGCGTATCATTCTCTCCCGACGGCAAACTCCTCGCCTCGGGCAGTCATGATAATACTATTTGCTTATGGGATGTGGCTGAAGGGAAACTAATCCTTACTCTTGAAGGTCATACCCATCTTATTTTTTCACTCGCTTTCTCGCCTGACGGCAAATATATTGCATCAGCCAGTTTTGATAGAACAGTAAAACTCTGGGAAACAAACACCGGCAGAGAACTGAAAACACTCAAAGGACATAGCGGGAAACTTCGTTGTGTATCTTTCTCACCAGACGGCATATATCTCGCTTCCGGAGGAGAAGATGGCGCTATAAAAACATGGTCTTTTGCCACGGGCAAACCCCTTAAAACCATCACAGAGCATAATGGTTGGGTTCACTCTTTAGCATTCAGCCCTGATGGCAAACTCCTCGTCTCATCCGGTACTGATACCACGATAAAGGTCTGGGAGATAACCACCGAAAAATAAAAATCTCTGTTACAGACTACTGATTGATGAAGACATCTATTTATACTTTGCCCCTCGTCTTTCTCTTGTTTTGCTGTCTCTCTGGGCTTATCGCTCAAGACAAAGAGAACGAACAACTCTCAGAAATAAAAAGGACACTTTCTGATAGAACTTACGGCAGTTACTGGAACCGGCTCAGAGCCATAAAAAGACTCGCTAAAATAAACTCTAAAGACTCATATATTATACTGGTCCAACTCTTTAATGACCCGGAATCGCCTATCAGAGAAACCGCCCTGATGACCCTGGGGCAAAACTTCACTTGCACCAAAGAAATTCTGGACTATCTAACTTCAATCCCGTTAGTTAATCCAAAAAGTGCACAGGAACGGTTTTATACTGCATGGGTGTTAGGTATTCTAAGAGATACCACAACTATACCTTCTCTTATTTCCGCACTGGAGCGAGAAACCGATGAGAAGGTTGCGAGCAGAATTATTGACACTATCGGCGAGTTGGCAGACGAGAGCAATCTCCCAAAAGTAGAGGAAATCTTAATCAAGAGATTACAGGACTATCGCCCTCTGGTAGAGATAAGCAGTATGAATGCTCTCGCAAGACACGGCCGTAGAGACGCATATCCGCATCTTCTTAAAAGGGCGCATTCTTCTAAAGCAATGATAAGATACTCGGCGCTTTCGGCACTTAGCGAAATAAAACCGGAAGAAAGTGTTAGTTATCTTGAGTCCGCCTTGCAGGACAGTGCGAGTGAAGTTCGGATTGTCGCTATTGAATCACTCCTCAAAACCGAAAAAGGCAAACAGATTATCCTCAAGAATGCCTTAGACCTCGTGAGAGACAAGAATAGAGCGGTAGCGGTTACAGAAGTCCGGGCGCTCAAAGACATCAGGCAAACACAGAGTGTAAAAATGCTTCTTGAATATCTACCCCGCGCACCAATAACCCTGCACTATGATATTATCTGTTCTATTAGTGGACTAACCGGACTACAACTCGGCTTTGATACCAAGATATGGCTTAACTGGTATGAGGCAAATAAGGATAAAATAGAAGTATCTTCATCAGGAGAAGCATCCGCTTTTCTCGGCACCGAGGGAAAAACCATCTCTGGTATGACCATCCCGACCTTCTTTGATATCCCTGCGGCAGGTAACCGCATCGTATTCATCATAGATTTCTCAGGCAGTATGAAATATTCTGCTAAAGAATCGGATAGCGACGGAAGTCCCGTTAGGGAAAGAAAAATAGACCTCGCTATAAAAGAATTAGAAAACACCCTCAAGACCCTCAAAGAAGACACTCGGTTTAACATCATTATCTTAAGCACCGAGGCAACCCGTATCGGCAAACGAAAGGCATTCCAGACGATGTTACCTGCTCTTGCGGACAATAAAAAACAGGCACTTAACTTCATAAAATCGCTATGGGATAGATTAGAAGACATCAGACGTGGCAGAGGCGACCATTATGACGCCCTTATAGAGGCATTAAGCGAGCCGGAGGTGGATACTGTGTTTCTACTCTCTGATGGCAGTCCTACTTATGGAACCTACATCTATGATGACAATATTATAGAAAATATTTATAACTATAATCTTTTCAAGAAGGTAGTGATCCATACTATTATAACAGGCAAGAAGGGAACTGATGTGGAATTGATGAAGAAACTATCTGGGATAAGTAACGGAATATGCTTGCCCCGTTAGAGATGAAGGAGAAAGTCGTTATATGACAAAGCACCCCGAAAGATTTCGGGGTCATCTCTAACGGGGTGAAAGAGATGAGTCCCGTTAGAAGCGGGGTTAGAGGAGGCGGATATACCAGTGCGAAATATTACAACCCTGCCTGTCCCGTCGGGACGGCAGACAGGTAACACTGTGAACGTTTCTAACGTGGTGAAGTGTAACCGGGCTTCGGCGGAATTCGTCCGGAATTCGGCAGGCGGGAAATGGCGGATTCGATTGACATATTATCTTTGGAAAGTTATTATTTAATCCGTATATGAAAACAGTTAAAGAAATAAACAGCATCTTAAAAAGTAATAAAGCATTCTTACGGAATCGCTTTAAGGTCAAGAAGATGGGGATTTTTGGTTCTTGTGTAAAAAACACCTCAAAACAAAATAGCGATATAGACATTCTTGTAAAAGTCGGAGCGATTGATTTGTTTGAATTCATAGAACTTAAAGAACACCTCAAAAAATTATTGGGCGCTGAAATAGACCTTGTCTCCGATAATGCCCTCAAACCCCGAATCGGAAGGCATATTCTTGAGGAAACAATCTATATATGAAACGTGATTACATAGATTACTTAGAAGACATTCTTAAATCCATAAACAATATAAAAGATTTCACTAAGGGGCTAACATATAAGGATTTTGTAAAAGATGAAAAGACATCTCTGGCAGTGATAAAGAGTATAGAGATTATTGGCGAAGCCGTTAAAAAGGTTCCCAATTCTATCAAGAATAAATATCCAGATGTTGAATGGAAGAAAATATCCGGGATGAGAGATATATTAGTCCGCGAATATTTTGGGGTTGATATGAAAATTCTCTGGCGTGTTATAAGAAGAAGAATTGCATCTCTTGGGACGATTATCCGGACAGTTATTCAGAAAGAAGAAAAAGGAAAACCCTAACATAAGGTTGGCGCGGTGACACCCGCCTGCGTCCCGACGACCGTCGGGACGGGCAGGCACACCGTCGGCTGGTTTTTTGCGGTCGGCGGGGTGACTTTTCATATTGGCATTGGGACAGACCACAGATTTTCTAAAAGTGCTACTCGGCAAATCAAGTAAATAGCCCGATATGGAGGGTTGAATGTGTCCCACGAGAGAAATGGAGGATTGACTTAAAAACAACCTTTTGTTTTCTCCGAGATTGCCTCGGGTGGAAGTTGACAAGCAAAAGGGAAACAAAATAAAAACAGAGACTTTGTCAACAGTCTCAGTATAATGAATTTGTTTAGAGAGATATGTAAAGGTTATCGGAAGATGGTAGAGGATGTGGGAACGGTAGTAAAAATACCCGCCTAAGAAAAAGCGGGATTTGAAGCAGAGAAGAAAAATATCAAATAGTTATTCAACAGAGCACAAAAGTTGTCATACTTGTGACTTGTGTTTCATAATG
>JASEHY010000159.1 GCA_030018555.1 Planctomycetota bacterium | reverse complement strand
AAGGGTTAGAGCCAGTTAGACTCCCGATTTATCGGGATTACTGGCTCTTATCCTGAGTCCTTCCTTCGTTGGTAGCCACCATCCCGTGAGGGACAGGATAAACTTAGCGAAGGGTTAAACTATGTTTGTTAAACGAACTATACCTCTTATAATCGCCTTTATTCTCGGTATAACTCTTGCCCTACGTTATTATATTCCACATCAAATAGGCGAGGACTATCTGACCATCTGGTCAAAATGGGCAAGGATTATCGGTGGGTTTGCCATAGTTCTCGGTCTATATAGTTTATTTCATCTGCATCTGGCTAAAATAAAGAGAAAGATGCCCGGGTGGGGATATAGTATAATTGTCTTTTTAGGATTTGCGGTAACTATATTTTTAGGGCTGATTAGAGAGATTGAAATATTCATAGGCATTATCTTAGGTAAGAGCATTGATTTAAGTTCACCCTTTGCCTCATACGAGGCATCACCATTCGGAAGTGCCTATGACTGGATTTATCAATACATTTTCAATGCCTGCGGTGCAACGATGTTTTCTATTTTAGCATTTTTCATTGCATCTGCGGCATATCGGACATTCAGGGCGCGTTCCCGTGAAGCGACTATATTGCTAATCGCGGCAATTATTATTATGGTCGCCCGTGTCCCTATCGGCGGACTGATTTCATCTTTTATTCCCGAATTAGCGGACTGGATAATGGAAGTGCCAAACATGGCGGCTAAACGCGGGATTTTATTGGGAATCTGTCTGGGCTCAATCGCTACCTCATTGCGGGTTATCTTCGGTATTGAACGAAGTTATTTAGGTGGTGGAGAATGATAGAACTATTACTCAATATTGATAGACGAATAATTTTTGCTCTTGTTTTCTTAGCAGTGATTATTCCATTGTGGGTAAAGATTGATTTGCCCTTTAAGCCCACTGCAACAGTATTAGGGGTCTATGATAGAATAGAATCTTTACCGGAAAATTCTGTAGTATTACTTTCATCAGATTATGACCCGCAATCTCGTGCTGAATTATTTCCGATGCATTTAGCAGTGTTAAGACATTGCTTCCGCAAAAATCTCAAAGTAATCTCAATGACCCACTGGATTTATGGAGTTGGTATCGCTGAAGAAGCGCTGAAAGTTGCTTCTAACGAATATAACAAAAAGAACGGCGAGGACTATGTGTTTTTGGGATGGAAACCAGGGTTTGCTATATTAATTATCGGAATGGGGCAGGATTTATACGATGCCTTCCCTACTGACCATTACGGTAAAAACACCCGTGAGATTCCGATGCTTAAAAATGTATCTTCCTTGAGAGATATTAATTATTTGGTGGACCTGGCTGCTGGGAATACGATAGAGCCCTGGATTGCCTACGGACGGGACATCTATGGATTTGAGATGGGTGCCGGATGCACCGCCATTATTGCACCGGATATGTATCCCTTCCTCCAGACTAAACAGATTACCGGACTCTTGGGTGGGATGAAAGGAGCCGCAGATTATGAAATACTCCTTAAACAAGGCACTCTGGCACAAGAAGCAATGAGACCTCTTACTGCGGTTCATATATTGATTGTCGTTCTTGTGCTTCTGTGTAATATTTTATATTTTATTACTCGCAAGAAAGATGGAAGAAAAAAACAATAAGATTGATATAATTCTGTTGCTTGTGTTCACCGCTTTACTATTAGGAGTGAACATCTATCTTTTCGCAGGGAAGATATTGCCGGTTAATGCCATCGGTATAGGTATTGTGATTGCGGCAATATTAACCTTGAGTCTGTATAGTTTTCTGTATAAAGATAACCCCTTTTTCAAGATAGCCGAGAACCTTTTCGTTGGTGCCGGGATGGGTATCTCGGTGGTGATTATCTGGTTTAACTATCTGAAACCGGAGTTGTATAAACCTTTAATCCGATATGCGGTTCGTGATAATATTCCGGGTGAGCCCAACTTCTGGTTAATTATTCCAATGCTGCTGGGCTTATTTATGTTTGCCCGTTTCCTCAAAAAAACAATGTGGCTTTCCAGATGGTCGTTTGCCTTTATTATCGGAGGCGGTGCCGGCATTAGCATCCCGGTCGTGATACATTCTTTTATCTTAAAACAGATAGAACCTTCTCTACAACCTGTTTTTGTAGATGGCTCCTTTACCTTGCAAAGTATTAATATCATACTATTACTTTCGGGAACTATTTCTGTATTAATATATTTCTTCTTTTCCACACCCCATACAGGAATTGTTGGAAATATCTCACGGCTGGGGATATGGTTTCTGATGGTTGCTTTCGGGGCGTCATTCGGGTATACAGTAATGGGCAGAATGTCCTTACTTATCCAGAGAATACAATTCCTGTTGACTGATTGGTTGAAAATTAACATTCAATGAGTTCCTCACGGTGTATATTTATTTTCCTTGTTATCCTATTAATAGTCTTCGGTTTATCCCGTCTGGGCGGGACTATTTCTTTTGCCCAAAGTAACTCACAACTACTTCCACTGCAGGGCTTCACTGCATTTGATACGCCCAATGACGTAGGCGACAGCGTCGGTTTGATATGGAAGGTGTCGGAAAATGACCGCGAAGGTGTTCACTATATTGTTTCTACTGCCCCATCGCAGGAGGGGGGGGGGGATGGTCAATGGACTAAATTAGACCCGATTCTCTCAACCACCTGTTATAAATCCGATTTCCCGCAATACTTCGGCATTGATGAGTCCAATAAATTATGGCATTTCTATGAGGTGTCAGTAACCACTACAACCTATTTTAAGTTGGCGATAACAGATGGTGTTAATATCGTAGAATTCCCTTCTGTTGTCTCGGCTACTCCGAAAGGCAACTGGTTTGACACATCCAAGGTTAATATACTTGTTTGCGTTATATTCTTTTCCGGTCTTATAATGTTCTTTATCAGGGCTGCCCGTCATAACCCTAATCTCTTTATCAGACATATCCCCGGTCTGGATGCCATAGAGGAAACCATCGGCAGGGCGACCGAGATGGGCAAACCAATTCTTTATCTTAATGGACTTCACGGTATGGATTCACTTTCCACGATTGCCTCAATAAGTATTCTGAGCAAAGTGGCAAGTAAGGTTGCTAACTACGATTCCCAGATAAAAGTCCCCTGCTACGACCCGATTGTTATGTCGGTCTGTCAGGAGGTGATAAAAGAGGCATATATTGCAGCAGGCCGCCCTGACGCATTCAAATCAGATAATATCTTTTTTATCACCAATGACCAGTTTGCCTATGCGGCTGCGGTAGAAGGAATGATGATGAGAGACAAACCAGCCGCTAATCTTTATATGGGTTACTACTATGCCGAGGCATTGCTTCTATCTGAAACAGGTGCGGCTACCGGCGCTATGCAGATTGCCGGAACCGACTCCATTACCCAGTTACCGTTCTTTATCACCACCTGCGATTATACCCTGATGGGCGAGGAACTTTATGCCTCCTCCGCCTATCTTTCAAGAGAACCTCTACAATTAGGTTCTCTCAAAGGACAGGATGTCAGCAAGGCACTCATTATATTGATATTATTTATCGGCTCCGTCTTAACTACTTTCGGTGTTACCTTTTTAACTAATCTATTTAGAACCTTCTAAGAACCTGTAACAAAATGAAATAGACGTTCCGAGATGCTGAAACAAGTTCAGCATGACAATGAGAGAAATACGTCTTTCTGTCACCCTGAACTTGGTTCAGGGTCTCATTTTGTTACAGATTCTAATTATGCTCAAACGACAATTACCTCTAACTATTGCATTCATAATGGGAGTCCTCTTCATTATCCAATACTTTGTTCCCCATCAATGGTCGCAATATTTCCGTCTCTGGGTTAACAAATGGATAATGATTATCGGAGGAATCTCATTACTTTTAGGCATCTGGAGTTTATTACATTTCCATTATATCCAGATTCACCGCCGTGTAGCGGGCTGGGGTTTTAGTTTAATAATGTTTATAGCATTCCTGACCAGTGTCATTGCCGGCTTTTTACCGTCTATTATTAACTGGTTCACCCCTGAAATTCTGCCATCTGCCC
>JASEHY010000158.1 GCA_030018555.1 Planctomycetota bacterium | reverse complement strand
ATTCCTCTTGTCTCTATGGGAAAAATATTTGACGCTAATATTTCACAGGAAGCATACTTTAACACCCCCCCCCCCACTACCACCAGCAATATCAAACCATCTCGTCTATGTGGTTCGCTTACTTATCAGAACGAAAACTCCTTCAGGAGATTATTCTTCCTGAAAAATAATGCTCTCAACGAAAATCTTGGAAGCGATGCTAATAATATTCACCTTATCGGTTTTGAAGGAATCGGTGAGTTTCGTAATTTAGGTTTCATCTGGGCATCCATCCAGAAAAGAACAGCCCTTGCCCAGATAGACCAAACTATGCTGATGGATAACACTATCCCCTTGCGGTTAAAGAAACAGGCATAAGGATTCACCACAAAGACCCATACGGGCAGGACACAAAGGTCACAAAGGAATGACGAAGGAATAATTATGGTTTTATCTTTGTGCCTTTGTGGTGAAAGAAGATAACGAAAATGATAGAAATGTTTAAGCAGTGGTATGAAGCAAGACACGAATATGTCAAAGCATGGAAGCGTACTAATAAGAACGGTAAAGTAATGGGATACTTTTGCACCTATGTGCCTGAAGAGATTTTATATGCTGGAAATGTGTTACCTGTGCGTATCTTGGGTAGCCACGAGCCGCAGGATGTAACCGAGCCACATATCTTTGCGATGTATTGCCCGTTCTGTCGGGACTGCCTTGCTCAAGGATTAAAAGGTCGGTATGATTACTTAGACGGCATAATGATTGCCCAATCCTGTCTTCACATCCGCCAGGCATTTACCAGTTGGCAACTACATATTCCCGTGCCTTATAGTTACTACCTGCCGATGCCTAATAATCTCCAGACCAAGCACGCTCTTCCATATCTACGCGGTGAATTAGCCATTTTTAAGGAGTCGTTAGAGAATTGGTTAGGGAAAAAGATTACTGACGCGGATTTGGATAAGGGGATAGAGATAATGAACCAGAGCAGGCGATTGATGAGAGCGGTCTATGAGACACGCAAGGCGGAGCGTCCCCCAATAACAGGGTTAGAAGCAATGTATATAGCGGTTTCTAATCAGATGATAGATAAAAGAGAACATGGTTTAGCACTGGAGGAAACCATCAAGAAGTTACCTGCTCGTCAGGGGAGTAGAGACCCTGGCGCCCGCTTAATGATTGTCGGCAGTGAAGATGATGATACAGAATTTGTCAGGATGGTAGAATCAGTCGGCGCTACTGTGGTGATAGATGACCATTGCACCGGCTCGCGCTATTTCTGGAATGAGACCGGTAAGGATAACGACCGAATGCGAGCCATCGCAGAACGTTATATCTCGCGACCGGCTTGCCCGAGCAAAGATTGGCCCACCAGAATCAGATTACCCCATCTATTAAAACTCGCTAAGGATTATAAGGTTCAAGGCGTTATTATTATCCAGCAGAAATTCTGCGACCCGCACGAATTAGATATTCCTGCTACCGAAAAACTATTCAGGGAAAATAATATCCCAACAATGTTCCTGGAATTTGATGTAACCGTCCCTATCGGTCCATTCAAAACACGGGTGGAAGCGTTTCTGGAAATGATAACTCAAGAGGCGCTCTTCTAAAGGTTACAATAGTTACAAGGGTTACAAAGGTTACAAAAGTTACTCACAAAAGCGTGGATATAAAGGCGTTATGAGATTGGAAAAACAGAAAGCGGCTTACGAGAAACTGAAGTTTTACCAGATTATTTGCCAGATAAGACAGGAAGTCCACCGCATTACTGAACGTTTCCCGAAGATTCATATGCGGTTGGTTTCGCAGATGCGTGATGCAGCAAGGAGTGCCAAACAGAATATTCGCGAAGGATATAAAAAGGGAACATCTGGAGAATTTATTCGCGGTATCAATATCAGCCGTGGCTCTTTGTCAGAATTAGAAGGTGATGTTGAAGATTGTAAAGACGATAGGTTAATCAGCCCTGAAGAATTTGATAAGTTGTCCCAACTTATACGAAGTGCTGATATCTTATCGTCCAAATACCTTGAAGCGTTATACAAAATGGAAAAAGAAGGAACTTGGAAAATACCTGGTAACAGGTTGAAAAAGTAACCTTTGTAACTATCGTAACCATTGTAACTTTTGTAACAATACGAGGAGTTTCTTCTATGAACAAGTACCCCACCGAGCCATTAAAATGCTGGAACAAGGCAAAGGAAATCCGTGAGAATTATTACCTTAATTACGCAAAGGCAAAGGAAAAAGGTGGCATCAGATGGGCAGGCGGCGCATGGTCTTTCGGTGCCATACCAGCCGGACTCGGTGATGATGTCCATTGCTTAACAGGTGAACCTTATGGCGCTTCTATTGCCTGGAATAAAGATTTCGCCTTACAATGCCAGGAAGCAGCAGAGAAAAAAGGGTATGCCCGAGACCTCTGCTCCTATATGCGTATTTACTGGGGCTCTATTATATTAGATAAATATCTCTGGGGCGGACATTTTCCTAAACCTGATTTCTTCTGGCAGGACCATATCTGCTGTAGCCATGCTAAATGGTATCAGGTCGCCAGTGAATTAGAAGGCAATATCCCGATGTATTGCATTGATGTTGCGGTCGGTCCAGAAGGAGAGGTCAATAAAAATCGCGTGGATTATATCGTCGGGCAAATGTCTGACGGAATTGAATGGATGCAAAAGGTTACCAAGAGAAAATATGACAACCAGAAATTGATAGAGGCAGTCTATAACGAATGCAGGGCAACCTCACTCTGGGCTGAAGTATGCCTTCTGAATAAAACCATACCCGCACCACTGGATGAAAAGACAATGTATTCTCTTTATGTCCTTGGCACATTGATGAAACATAGCAAAACCGTGGCGGATTTTTATCAGGAATTACTTGATGAGGTTAAGGAGCGCGTAAAAAGAGGGATTGCCGCAGTGCCTAATGAGATATGCCGGGTAATGAGTGATACCCAGCCACCATGGGCTTTCCTTAAGGTCTTCAGATATCTGGAAAAATACGGCTGTGTCTCTATCGGCTCTCTTTATACCTTCGGACTGATTGGATTATGGGAAATCAAGCAGGATGGCAGTTGGGGTGCCAAAACTACCCCACAGCAGAAAGGAATAAAGATAAAGACCCGTGAAGAAGCACTCAGAATCCTTACCGAATGGAACCTTGCTAAACCGGAATGGCAACATTTCTACTCGCCTCACTTAAAGAGTGAGATGATGATAAGGATAGCCCGTGAGTGGAAATTAGATGGAGTAATGTTACACTATAATCGTGGCTGTGAGGGGTTGAGTTTGGGTATTGCAGAAAACCGGCTCGCTCTCCAGAAGGCAGGGTTCCCGGTAATGACCTTTGAGGGCAATATGGGCGACGAGCGCGAATTTGACGAGACAAGAACTATGGCACGAATTGATACCTTTATGGAAACTCTGGACTTAAAGAAGACAAGATAGATTATGACAAGATATCTAATATCTCTTGCTTTACTTACTTTACTATCTACAGGATGTGGCGGGACTTCTCTCTATTTATCCAATGATGAAGAAGCACGACTGAACAAAGAAATCAAAGACATTCTGCTCGGAAAAGAGGATAAAACCAACCGACTTTCCTCAATCGTTTCTGAATTGGGCTTTATTTCGCCTCTGGAAGGCAAGATTTTAGAACGATTGGGAACAGACGGGATAAAAATCAAAGCATACCACGGACAGCCGGTCAAGGCAGTCAAAAGTGGTATCGTTACCTTTATCTCTGACAATATGGCTGGGTACGGTAAGGTAGTAACCGTCAAACATCCTGATGGATTTCTATCCTTCTATGCTTATAATTCGGAGATTCTGGTTAAAGTAGATGATGTAGTTAAACAGGGCGATGTTATTGCTAAAGCCGGTTCAACAGGTCGTGCCACTCAACCTCAACTATTTTTTAGATTATTTAAGGATGATACTCCGGTCAACCCTTCTAACTACCTGCCTTGATAGTATCCCTAACGGGACTGAACTCTTGCGAAACGCCCCATTCTGTCATTGCGAGCGATGGCGCCAACGGCGCCAGAGCGTGGCAATCTCGG
>JASEHY010000157.1 GCA_030018555.1 Planctomycetota bacterium | reverse complement strand
AAGCAATTCAAGGATTACACGGTCAGGTGTGTGTCACCGGCCCCATTGAATAAAGCAATTCAATGCTTACACGGTCAGGTGTGTGTCACCGGCTTACCGTTGTGAAGGTATCCACGAATGAACACGAATAGACCGAAATTATGCCGGTTATAACTAACCCGACCTCGTCAGTTCCCACTGGGACTCGGTGAGTCGGGACGGGTTAGCGGGGGATTTCTAACGGGGTGAATTTGCTGATAAAGTTATCCAGAGAGGTTTTTGCAACGCTTTCTATATCCAGATAATAACAGGAAATCCAGTATTTTTCCTGCATCAAATCCGCCCTCTTTTGCGGTTCATGCGCCATCTCTACCCGCACCACCCGCACCAGACATTCTATCGTCGGCACGGCAGGCAGGAATATCCTTAATCGCATAATCGCTCCAACTAAAGGAGGAGTATTTGCATCAAACTGGATACCACTTGCTGATATGTCAGTTGTAACAGTCCTGGTGTATTTTGGAGTGAGTTCCTGAAAGGAATCTAATGTGGTTTTATAAAGACTGTATTCCAGAGGTATTCTGATGTTGAGCCGTTTGAAGGTTCTCGGGACATCTTCCCGCCCCTCTGGGGCGAGGCTCGCCCCCGCTGGGGCGGCTGCTCCCACCTCTGTAGTTTTTTTGGTGGTGTCCGCCCGCTCCGCCTCCCGCCCTTCGGGGCGAGGCTCGCCCAACAAAGTTGGGCGGCGCATTTCGGCTTTCACTGCTGGCGCGGCCGGGTCTGATGGCGTAATTCTGGTCACCTCGTCAAAGGTGGTGAGTCCGGCTAACATCTTGGAAAAACCACTCTGACGCAGGGTATTCATTCCCACCCTTCCTTCTCTCTCCTCCATCGCAGAGAGTTTTATCTCATCTGAAGGCGCCTTCGATAAAATAAGTCGCTTAATCTTACTATCAAGTAACAGAATCTCATAGATAGCAGTTCTGCCCAGAAATCCCGTCTGATTACAACTATCACAGCCCCTGCCTTTGTATATCTTGAAGGATTTTGCACCTTCAGGGAGATTGAACTCTTTTTTCAGCAACTCAAAGGGAACGAGGGTATCTTCTATCTTACAATTAGGACAGATGGTGCGAACGAGCCGTTGGGCAATAAATGCTTCAACTGATGAGGTAGTCAAATATGGTTCAATTCCCATATCAATCAGCCGTGTTACGGAAGATGCCGCATCATTGGTATGGAGAGTAGAGAAGATAAGGTGTCCTGTGAGAGCGATGCGGATGGTAATCTCTGCGGTCTCAAAATCCCTGACCTCGCCGACCATCATAATATCAGGGTCGTGCCTGAGCATACTGCGTAAGCCCCTGGCAAAGGTCAACCCAATCTCGGGCATAACCTGTATCTGCGTGATGCCTTCTAATTCATATTCTATCGGGTCTTCTATGGTCAGAATCTTCGCATCCTGAGTATTGAGTTTGGATAAAGCAGCATAAAGTGTCGTGGTCTTTCCGCTACCGGTCGGGCCGGTTACAAATATGATTCCGTGCGGTTTATCAAGGAGTTGATTGATGATTGCCAGTTCAGACGGCACAAGTCCTAAT
Source organism: Planctomycetota bacterium (assembly GCA_030018555.1). Classification (GTDB taxonomy): domain Bacteria; phylum Planctomycetota; class MHYJ01; order JACQXL01; family JACQXL01; genus Yes70-35. Next base: position 2,478 of record JASEHY010000157.1, on the reverse strand, counting down.
TCAGAGAGTGAATAGAGCATTTTGGTTGGAAGTAATCTGATAACAATACTCTCGCCCCAGGGAGTAGGGATGATAGAGACGCGCATATCAAAGGTCTCTTTCTCGGTCTTAATAATACAGCGGCCGTCCTGTGGGAGCCGACGCTCTACGATATTAAGGTTTGACATTATCTTGATTCGGGAAAGAATAGAGGGGAAAAACTTCTTCATCGCCGGCGGGATATTCATATTATAGAGGATGCCATCAACGCGATAACGAAGTTTAATCTTGCCCCGATACGGCTCTATATGAATATCAGTCGCCCGCTTACTATACGCCTCAAGGATTATCTGATTGACCAGTTTTATGACCGAGACATCCTCGGTCTTCTCAACGGTTTCTATGTCTTCTACCTTTTCATCACTCTGGGTTAAGGAAACATCAGTGATGGTATCCATTCCGTACTTGGAGAGTTTTTCTATGGTGTCAGCCGCAAAGCCGTAGTATTTCTTGATTGCCTGAGTAATCTCGTCTGAGAGGGCAAGGACCATCTCAATTTCACAGCCGAGTTGTAGCCGTAATTCGTCGCGGCGTCTGATGTCAAGAGGCGATGAAACCGCAATAGTCAGTTTCTCCAAGTTTTTCCCTGAGGCATCAGGCGGCGGGGAGACCAGTTTAATCGGCATAAATTGATAATAAGCGGCAAAGCGAACCGGCACTTTCTTAATCACAGTATTCTCTACGGGCAAATCACGTAGCCGGACTACCGGCAGATTGAGTTCCTCTGAAAATGCCCTGATAACCGCATCTTCTTTTGCCGGGTTAAGCGTCAGGAGAGAAGGAATAAGCCTGCCGTAGTGTTTAGCGGATAATTCCTGGGCTGATGAAAGTGCCTGGGCTGTGATGATGCCCCGCTTAACCAGAATCTCACCTAAAATATTTTCGTTCTTGACCATAACTACATAAATATAAAATATAAATTATAAAATATAAGATATAAATTGATATTTGCTATTTTATCGCTCCTATCATATAAAAACTTTCTGCCGACCTTTTGTCAAATTTTCCTGCACATATTTGTTCACAACCGTTTAAGGTCTGTTCTAGAGTAACATATTCGCCCTTTTTTCCGGTATAGATTTCGCCTGTGAAGAATGGCTGGGTGAGGAAGTTCTGGATTTTACGCGCCCGCTCATAGATGACTCGGTCTTCCTTTGAGATTTCTTCCACCCCGATTACCGCGACAATTCTTTTCAACTCCTCATATTTATTAAGGATTTTCAATACCTCCATAGCAATATTATAATGTTTCTGTCCAACAATATCAGTGTCAAGAGAGAAAGAAGAAGAGATTAAAGGGTCTATCGCGGGATAAAACCCCGCCTGCACCTTTTCTCTGGAGAGAACGACAATAGAATTGAGATATCCAAATGTGCAGACCACTGCCGGGTCAGAAAGGTCATCAGCCGGGATATAAACCGCTTCTATGGCCGTGATAGAGCCCTGATAGGTTGAGCGAATACGCTCCTGAAATGCGCTCATTTCAGCCAGAAGCGTCGGCTGATAGCCGGTCTCTGAGGGCGTTCTGCCAAGTAATGTTGATAACTCACTGCCAGCCTGGACAAACCTGAAGACATTATCAACGAAAAACAGAACATCTTTACCTTCCTCCAGAAATCGTTCTGCAATGGTAACACCGGTATGAGCCACCTCAAATCGCGCACCAGGTGACTCGTTCATCTGCCCGAAGATAAGAATAACCTTATCTAACATCTTGCGCTCCTGGAATTCGTAGTAGAGTTCATTACCCTCCCTGATTCGTTCTCCGACGCCTGTAAAGATGGGAACGCCCTGGGCTTTACCAACGATATTATAAATTATCTCCATCACTAAAATAGTTTTGCCGAGTCCGGCACCGCCAAGGAGTCCTGTTTTTGAGCCCTTGACCAGTGGAAACAAGAGGTCTATCATTTTCATTCCTGTTTCCATAATCTCATATTTCATTGCCTGTCGTTTAAGTTTGACCGTAAGATGAGGAGGGACGTGAATGGGCTTTTTTTCTGAGACGTTAATCTCGCCCTTTTTATCAATTGGCTCTCCTAAGACATTCATTAGCCGACCAAAGCATTCTTTGCCGGTGGGCACTGTAATCGGCGAGCCGGTTGCCTGTACTTGAGCATTTCGCTGGAGGTCATGGGTCTGGGCAAGTGCAATACATCTGGCAATATTACCACCTGGATGTTCTACCACTTCTAAAGGCACGCGACGATTATCATAGGTCGCAGTGAAGAGTAACTCGTAAATAGCCGGCAAAGGGGCGGAGTTAGAAAATTGAACATCTACGACCGGTCCCTGAACAGCAACAATTCTGCCTGTAGACATATAGCGTAGAGCAAAGAGCGTATAGCGCGTAGAGCACATTCGCTGCGCTCAGTGTAAACTCCGAGCGTATAGCGCGTAGAGCACATTCGCTGCGCTCAGTGTAAACTCCGAGCGTAT
>JASEHY010000156.1 GCA_030018555.1 Planctomycetota bacterium | reverse complement strand
GGGACGAGGAGCCCCGCCCCTACGGGCGGGATAAACTCCGCGACGAAGCAATCTCAAACAAAGTGTCATTAATTTAAGCATCTTATGAATAATCTGGGTTAGTGGGGATTATTTCCCGCTGGGAGCGATTCCGTTTATTGTTTCAGGCGTCCGATTATTTCTGAAACCACCGACTCTGCTTTATCGGGCTTGATTTGACAGGTGCCTGCACCGATATGCCCACCACCGCCATACTCCTTCAGCAGATTACCCACATTCACCGAACAGGTCCGATTAAAAATACTATGTCCTACCGCAATAACTATCGTGCCTAACTTTCCACGGAAAAGACGAACCTCAACATTACAGGGGGGGAACATCGTAAAGACAATGAAACGGTTCCCAACAGGCAAGTCCGTCTCATCGGTCTTTCGTAAATCCGTAATAATTATCTTTCCATCCTGGCGGGAATACTTCTGGAGAAGTTTTCTAAACCTTTTCTGTCCTTTAATGACACGTTCGGCACGTTTTTTTACTTCTCTATGTTGCAACACCTTTTCTATCGGGACTTCTTTAACATACTCCACTAACCATCTGAAGTATTTCTGGAACTCAGGACCGAGCCCGGTGCGGGGGTCAATCGTATATCCTAAGAGAATCCAGCCCTGGGGGTCTATGACATCATCCGGTCTTAACTGGGCACTATCAAAGCGGTCGGTTTCTTCCAGCATTTCCTTAAACCTATCAAACTCCGGATGACGATAATGGTTGTAGATAACCTGTGCCGTGCTGGGCGCCATCTCAAATCTACCCTTAAAATTCCCGATAGAACCAAGAGAACTCTCTTCAGAAATATGGTGGTCAAACCACAATCCACAGTTCCTGACATAGGGAAGATTAACGATGATGTCGTCCTCTGTTGCCTGATACAGACCATCCTGAACATCCTTCGGATGGACAAAGGTTATCTCTTTGATGTTTGCTACGATAGATAAAAGAACCGAACTAACGAGTCCATCCAAATCACCACGAGTTACAATACGCATATCGTTCTCCTTTTTAGAACCTGTTAGCATGCCGACCCCGAACCCCGATGAACATCGGGGCGGGGGCGGAAGGCGTTACAGGTTCTTATCCCGATGTCATGCCAAAGGCAGATCCGACGCTCAAACGGTCGCCCGTCCCTCACCGGGATCCCGTCAGAGGGATAGGGGCGCCTCTGGCGGGAATATCGGGATTACATTGACTGTTATACTGGAAAAGATTATACCATTTTGTGTAAGAAATGCAAGAAAAATAGCCGCAGATTACACAGATTATATTCTGGAAAGTCTGTGTTTATCTGTGTAATCTGTGGCTACTTTTCTTGCGTTTGAGGAATCCGAGCAAGGCGATAAGGATAATCGGTTCTATGCCCAAATAACCGCACCCAGTCCAGGGTTTATACCACGCCTTATGCTCCGGCTCCTCGCCACTTGAACCGCTCAGCATCCCGGCATCGTCTATCTCAAAGATGATTATCCCGTCATATTCCTCGCCTCTATCTAAGATGGTAATATATGCAGAGTAGGTCTGATAGACATCAAGAGCGACGTTATCCCAGTTTGTCCTGAAGACACCCCAGGTGTCGCTCACTGAAGGTGAGACAGGAGATGAATAGGTAAGAATAACACTACCGGAGTAGTCACGGATTTCAATAGCAACTCTCTCAGGGGTAGTAACAATCACCCCGTTCTGGGTCAACCAGACCGTTGCCTCCAATCGGTTGAGTGAATAGTTATAATTAAAATTCCCCTTTATCTCCCAGATGTTAGAATAAATATTATTATAAGTATTATTAATCGTCGTTCCGCCTCCTGAATCTATCTTAAATGTCAGGGCGCTTCTGAAAGGCACATCACTGTATCTCAATTCTGTCCTCGCCCAGTAAGTGATGTTTGCTCTTAGACCGGTTCTTTCCCAGTTTATAATAAAGACACCGTTTTCGTTCGGAGTGGTTGATTCAAGGGTTTTGACGAAACTGCCCTGCTGGTCATAGATATCAATCCTAATTCTCTGTGGTAACGGGTCATACATAATCAAACCATCACGCATAAACCAGACAGTGGTAAGGAGGGTATCACTTGCCGGGTTGTAGTTAAAGTCAACCGCTATCTGCCAGGAGTGGACTACTGATGAGTCCATATAACGGGTAAAGGTTTTATCTCTATCAGCGACCCACATTTCTATTGCCTCTTCAAAATAGCCGGTCCTGCAGATGATGGTGGTGTGGGTGCTATAAGGATAGCCCAAGGTTTTGGGAGATGAGACAGGATATTCGCTCCAGCCGAAGAGCGGGTCCATAAAGGTCATCGCTCTCATGTGCTCACGAGTGACTTTATCTTTAATCACAAAGGTGATATAATAATAGTCAATCCTGAAGAAATTGGGACTTCTGCCGAAGGATAAGAGGTCTCTGGTATCAGCGACCATAACCTTACTCTTCGCCTTTAAGCCACCTCTGTCAGGTATCTTCCAGTAGTAAGAGCCGGTGTTTGCGGTTGTAGTGATGAGCAGGTTCTCGCTGACGAAATCATCCGTAGAATAATACAGGGCAACAGAAGGCACGGTGCCGGTGATGACCCATCTGATAAAGTGTTCTTCATTAGAAACCCATCTTTCACCACCACCCGGTGCGGTAACCGAGATATTTGCTTTAATCTTGAAAGGAGCATCAGAGACATCATAGGAAGCAAAGGCAGAGGCAGAGATGACCTTGACCCTGAAGCGAAAATCAGTTGAGATATCATCGGGAATAACCCATTCATAACTGCCCGTGTTAGGCAGATTTGCGGTTATTGTATTAGTAACCGTCTCAAAATTATCCGACGAATACAAGAGGTTGACCGTAACAATCGTGCTTGACGAGGTCCAGGAGATGGTCTGCGTAGTGCCCACCGCATAGGTCTCGTTCCCATTAGGTGAAACGACGGTAATAGATTCTTGGGCAAAGAGAGTGCCTCCTGCTATAAATAGACCCACCGCTATTATAGTTGATAATGTAGTGTGTTTCATAACTACCTCCTCTATTAATCTGTGAAATCTTGTGGTTCACTTTGCGTTCTCTGCGTCCCCGCCTGCGTCCCGATGGACATCGGGGCGGGCAGGTCTGCGGTGAACATCTCTCGGCGATTATTAATCGATGTAATCTGTGCCATCTGTGAAATCTCTGGTTCTGTAATCTCTATCACCTCAAATCGCTCTTTAGTAATCTCTTGCCCTGCCGGATTGATTACCTCTATTCTCACCCCGTTCTGACGATGAGGATGACCGTTGGTTTTATACGCCAGCCATCCTTTGGCTTCAACCTTATTAGATTTCATCTTATCTAAGACATCTCTTAAACACCACTCCCTAATCTTGGTTTCTATCCTGTTTCTATTCAGTAAGAAGAGGATAAAGCCGAGGATGCAGAGCATCAGGATTTTCTCTATCCCTTCTCGCTCAACGATAAATGACCATAAGAGGGCAATTTGTTGGAGCAAGACAGCAGAGAAAGAAGGAGTGGCAATGAGTATAATTGTCGCCGCGAGAATTATCGCCCCTAACGGGTTAATCATAATATATTTAGTATTCATAACTGCCTCCTCCTGTCTTCCATAAGTAGCAAATCGTATGCCAGAAGAGGCGAATAGTTGAGAAAATTAGCGAGAATTCTTCCAACCCCTTGCTATTAAAGATGTTAGAGGAAGAATATTTTTATGGGTTCCGGATGGCGGTAATCCTGATAACCCCGTTGGTCTATCATTTTGATATACTGGGTATTAAATTTTGATAGATGCGGCTGGAGGGCAGATGTTTTACGGGTCAAGCAATTTCTCGGGGGAAAGTATAGTCAGGTCTTCAGTATAGTTGACTCCTGTCAAGATGGTTGATGCTCCCTGACAAGAAGGTTGTTGCCCTATGTCAAGAAGGTTGTTGTCCCTTGTCAAGATGGTTGTTGCTCCTTGTCAAGATGGTTGTTGCTCTATGTCAAAATGGTTGATGCCCCTTGACAAGAAGGTTGATGCCCTATGTCAAGATGGTTGATGCTCCAAATCTTGGGC
>JASEHY010000155.1 GCA_030018555.1 Planctomycetota bacterium | reverse complement strand
AGATTCTTCGCCTGTCCCTCTGACGGGATCCCGTGAGGGACGGGCTCAGAATGACCCCGAAAGCATTCGGGGTCTGTTCCCTGTTTTCGTCCCTATCCCTACGGGATCCTGTAAGGACGGGATCCTGTAAGGGCAAGAGTTCAGTAAATAGGCAGAACCACTCTAATCTCGTCTGATGAAATACTTTGTCCTTTATGAACTTAATATTTTGACGCTCTCTGGTATATCATCAGTGATAGAAAAGAATTGATTCAGACCGAAAAGGTTAAGTGCGGTTTTAACCTGAGCAGACGGCTGGGCTATTACCAAACGACCGTTCCTTTTCTGAAGAAGCGAAATAAAACTCGTGAAAACACCAATGCCTTCACTTCTAATAGTCTTAACCCCTGCCAGATTAATAATGAATCTGGTAATCCCATATTCAAGCAGACGCTGGACAGTTTTCTTTAATTCCTCACCGATAACAGAATCTAAGACACCTTTGATGTTCAGCATCATAATATCATCCGCTAATTTCTGAGTCGTGATATTTAATGTAAAAACACTGCTTTCCTTTTTCTTGTCGGTTCTGCGTGGGACAGGTTGAGTGATGGATGGTTCTATTTCTCTAATGCCGAGGTCAATCCCTATGTCGGATAAAGTCTTACTCTTTTTCATTTCTCTTGTGAGATATGCATTTTCTACAACCATTGCAATATCTTCAGCAAAGATAGAAAGGAGCATCAAATCGTTATTGTCAAAGGGATTTCTGTTAGTATCTCTGAGGCGGTTAATATTTATTACGCCAATAATCTCTGTTCCGAGATGTAAAGGAGCGCTCATTGCAGAAGAGATTAACTCCGATTTGGTTACATAACCGTTGAACTTTGAGTAATCGGTATTATCATCAAGTAATAGGGCTTCGCCTTTCTCCATCACATAACCGGCAATTCCCTCTTTTGGACTCACTGATGATTTCCAGATTTGTTCCAATTGGTACTCATCATATTCGCCGGCGACTGCCCTGGTATATAAACGATTATCACCTTTATCAAGAAGCATCAGAGAAACCCGATCAGCATCTAATCCTTCTTTTATCTCATTCACCAGAGTTTTTAACAGGCGAGAAATTTCCATCTGCTGGCTATGTAAAGCGGAAACCCTTAAGAGTGAACGGACTATCTTGAGATATTTCTGAGCATCCGCGGATAGTTTCTTGTCTTTTAGAGCAATATTATTTATAGCACGGCTTTTCTCATACGCTGATAACATGCTATAAAGAAGCAGACCGGCTAATCCTGTTGTTGTTGCGAGTCCGCTTATAAGAGTAATAAGCATATTCAAGTCGGTCCCTACTCTGGAAAAAGTAAAATACACCAGCACTATTAGGTTAACCACGTACACTATTACCCCGACAACCCCCAGGAGCCATAATGGTGTATGTTTCTGTGGCTTTTCTAATTCGGAATCTTTATCTCTCTCTTCCATAAGAAGCGTAGAATACCCCGCACATAAATTATCCGCCTGAGGCGGACAGATGTGCGGGGAGATAGTTATCAATTGATGCTTGACAAAAGATAGGCAACTCTCAATATTATCCGCTAACATATCTATAGTACATAGTTATAAGAATGTCAACAATTTTGTTGACATTTCTAACAAAAATATCGTTATATTATCGACTATGGAATTGACTGAAGTTCCAAATCAAGATAAATTAGAAAAAGTGGTTGAGGAGATTAGTAACATACGAACCACTCTTTTACAGAGAGAGAACCTTCTAAAAAAGACCGCTGAGGAAATGCTCAAGGAATATTCCCGCCTTGAAAACATCAGCAAAGAAATACCTGCTATAATACAGAACTTTTCTAAAGAAGACAAAGAAAGTGACGAGATTGGTGGAACGCTCCACTCAATAGACATTTCCATTTTAACCCTATCTGAAGAAAAGCAACGACTACTGGATAATATTAAATTACTGCAATCCGAGGAGATACCTCATCACGAGGCGAAATTAAAGGAGATAGAAGACCAGATAAAACTATCTCAGCCAGAACTGCATCAACGTCTTAGTATCCTTGAAAACATAACCCTTGAGGTCGCTACAGAAAATCAAAGATTAGCCGAGTTATCTCAACAACTCCAATCTCTTCAGCAGAGTGTCCCCGAATATTACACCGTTCATCAGGATATGCTTGACGAGATTAAATCTCTGGATAACCGCCTCCGTGTCAAGACCGAAGAAAAACAAAAGATTCTTGACAACATCAAAAACCTTCAATCTGAAGAAACGCTTCAGTATAAGGTTAAACTGAACGAAATAAAAGCACTGATAGAATTAACCCAATCACAAATACATCAGCGTAAGGAATCTGTAGAAAGATTATCCCAGGAGACAGATACAATAAATAAAAGGCACGAGGGATTGTTGATAGAAATCAAAACCCTCAAAGAACGTTGTCAGGAACAAATAAATATCTATGAACGTTTACCTAAAGAAACCGCAGCATTAGATATGGTTATCCTATCCAAAAACACGGAAAAACAGAGATTACAGGAAAAGATACATAATTTAGAGAATGTATTACTGCCTCAGGAAGCAGATAGAATAAAAGAAGTAAAGGAGCAGATTCGTCCGGCACAAGCCGAAATAAGCGATAAACAGGGGGCTCTGGAACTCCTGAATCAAGAGATTTCTCAAGGTATTATAAGACTCAGGGAACTGGAAACAAAAGAAGAAGTTCTCAAAAGAGAATATCAATCCGCAGAGAGTAACCGTCTGGGAATATCACAGGAATTAGCCCGTCTGAAAGAAACTGTTGAGCAAAGAAAGATTGAAAGTGATAAACTTTCCACATGGACTTCTCAGGTGGATGCGAGTATTAATCAATATACCGAGTTACAGACAAAGACCAGAGAAACATCGCGTTTGCTTATGGATGAACTCCAGCGACGAAGAGAAACCCATACTGCACCTGTTCCCACCATTCTATCCGATACAGAAAAACGCATCTCTAATATAAATATAAGTCAATCGGAGAACAGATTCGTGGCGCCTCAGGTGCCACTCACTGCAAGAAAGTCAAAACCGCTTCTATCACCCCAGCAATGGAAGGCACTTTTCATACTTACCGCTGCCTTTTTTATCGTTGGACTGTTCGTAATATTACTATGGAAACTAATTTCCCTCCTTCTGCGGACAACAGCAATCCAATGAATCTTTTAATCATAGCACACGCCATCCTTGACCTTTTTTACCCCCGTTATTGTATCCTTTGTTATACCTCTCTGAATCATTCAGACAGAAAGGCATTATGTTCCGAGTGCTATGATAAGATTGAATTTATAGACCCTGCTACTGCCTGTCCGAGATGTGGAATAGACCTTGGACCTTATGTTCAGAGCAATACCCTATGTCAAGAGTGTTTCTACCAGCCACCGCGTTTTAATAAAGCCATTGCAGTCGCCAGATACGAGGGAATAATAAAAGAACTTATCCATAAATTCAAATACGGCAGAGAAAAGGTCTTGCTGGATGAATTATCAGGACTACTTGCTAAAAAGTGGCGGGAGGGAGCAGGTTTTTTGCCCAATCCTGATATAATTATTCCGACCCCGCTTTATTATAAGAAACAGAAGAAGCGAGGGTTTAACCAGTCTGAATTATTAGCCGCGATGCTTGGTGAAAATACAGGAATCCCGCTCGTGAGTGATAATCTGGTCAAGGTAAAAGACACGGCTGACCAGGCGGGGCTTGACGCAGTGAGCAGATGTCAGAATCTGTTAGATGCCTTTGGACTAAAAGACCCCGAAACTATCAAAGGCAGAAATATTCTTCTCGTGGATGATGTTATGACCACAGGAACGACTGCAGGAGAAATCAGCCGGCTACTTAAACAAAATGGTGCTAAAACAGTCTATGTTTTTACCCTTGCCAGATGATTCTTTCATCTCCCGTGCCCCCCGAAAAAACGCATAAAACAATTATCTTTTTCTTGACTTGTATAGAAAATTATATTAAAATACTCTTTTCCGCTGAAGCGGGATAACTTCCTGCCCGCCTGAATGACAAAGTCGGGCAGGTAACAATAAAACATTGAATACCCCGATGTCCCCCCGCACATAACTTATGTGCGGGGTCATCGGAGTCTAACTCGCT
>JASEHY010000154.1 GCA_030018555.1 Planctomycetota bacterium | reverse complement strand
GGTCATATTATACACTCCTTATTTCTTAGTGTTATCTTAACCTTCTAATCCCATTATCGCCTGCCAGAAAAGATGTAATACCTGTCTCCTTGCTCTCTGACTTAAGACAGAATGTATATCTTCAGTAATTATGGTATCTATCTTCTGTCGTAATTCGGTTAATTGAGGCAAGATACTTTTAAGATATGATTTATTCGTGGGGATATGGATTTCTGTCAAGCCGGTTCCGATAAAATTCTTTAGGAATAGTGCTTCTAATTCCGAATCGCATTCTGCAAATTTATCATTGCCTGATAACCGCCAATTACCATACAGGTTTTTTTCTATCCGCAGAGGCGGCTCTAATCCTTCAGGTAGGGTCTTGGTCTCACCGGCTTGAGAAAGTATCTTTTCCTTATAAAGTTTGCCGAGATGCTCATCTCCAATCTGCTTCAGGACATTCTTGACTAAAAGTTCAATATCAATGCCTTCTTTGGTCTTCTTGCTCTTGTTACCGCTTTTGGCTTTATCTATGCGGGATTTGACCAAATCCACCACGGCCCGGTATACCTCTAATTGCTCTTCATCAGTCAGTCCCAAGATATCTCCCATAATGACCTTATCTAATTCACGGCGGTCGGGTTTGATTTTGGTTAACGAGATTTCTTCTGGAGAATAGGTACTGATCTCTTCATAAATAAAACCTATATTACGCTTGCTGATTTGCGGTAATATTTTCTTAATTGCTAGCCGATGTTCTTGTTTTACTTTACGGAAATCAAGTAAGGGTAACTTTTCAACCATCCATATATCGTGAGTGAGAAAAGTCAATGCACCAGTAAGTTCCTGCCCCGTATTTTCAATAATAAGAAGTTGAAGAGTTGAATTTAATAGCGCTAAGAGTAATTCCTCATCATCTCTACACTTGGGGAAAATACCGTAAAACATCTTGTCTGCAAAACACCTCGGTTTATTATTGAAACAAGCAAATCTTTCACCAATATTTACCCACCATAAAATCTTTGGACAGAAATCATAAAGCTCATGCCATCTTTCCCTGCTCGCACAGGTAGGTCTTTTATGAAAACCCTTCTTGCGTTCGCCCCACTCAATATATTTTAGAACATTCGTGCCTTTGAGTTGCTTCTTATCTTTATGAATCATCAAGACGCGATATTTCAGGTCTTCTGGTTTCACTACGATAGATTTACACTCGCGTGGTGATTTTATCACATAATTCGGCACCCATTTAGCACCTTCTTTGTGCATCCAGAATTCCTTTTCAATCCCCCAGTGTTTTATTTCCTCTTCAGTCAGGTAGAAGAACTCATTGGCACCGGTCTTAATACCGAAACGCACATCTGCTACTTCTTTTAGTGGCACGAGTTTGTCCTTACATTTTTGTAGTATCTTAAAGAATATTTCAGGTGCCCTTAAGTATTTACCCCATTTGGCACCGACATATTTACCTTCTTCCTTATCAAACCCTTCCTTCCATAAATCTGCTTGTTTCTTGGGGAAAATCCTTAAATCCTCGTTCTCATATAATTCGTTATGGAAGCAGACCGTGTTAATGAGTTCCTTAATCTTATCAATCCGTTCTTTTTCCTTTGCCCAGACCTCCTCGGCCGGCGGGATAAAGTGCGATAACGGTTTTTTGAGATAGACAAACCTTGTCAGATTTTCATCCCGCTCCTGTTCGTTCTTACATTTTTCCAGAATAACGATACAAGTATTGATATCTGCAGATTCAAACCACCGTTCTATTTTGGATTCAATGACTGCGATTATTTTATAGTGCCTGAGGAAAAATTCCTGTAAGCCCTTACCATAGCCCACGTCCAGCCAGGAATTAGAGACAATAAAACCGAATCGTCCTTTGTCTTTTATAAATTTCCAGCCGTGGACGAAAAAGTAGGTATGAATACCCGCATGCCCGGTAATCTCAGCCAATGGTTTACCGACGTGTTCAAGTGCGGACCGAATAAGTTTGGTCTTTTCAACACCTGTCTCTGGGATTTCTTCTTGTCTGGTATAAGGTGGGTTACCGACGATACAGTCAAACCAGCGGGGGATGATCATCTCGCGCTTCATCTTCTGGAAATGGACTTGTTCTACCTTACGCCATTTCTCTGGCGCCTCCAAACCTTCTGGCGTGGACTTGAGATTAAAGAAGTCATCCTGCCAGATATGTGGATAGTTGTTTTCAAGGGATAAGTCCGGGATGGCTAAATTAATTGTAGAAAGGTGTGCCGGGAATTTGGCGATATCCACACCCCAGAGAGTATCTAAAATATCCAGATGTGCTAATTTTTGGTTCATCAATTTCTTATGATGATAAGCCCTGACGAGAAAGGTGCCGGCGCCACAAGCCGGGTCTAAAACCTTGTCTGTTTCGTGCTTGAGGCAGAAACCAAGAATCAGGTCAACAATGTCAGAACGAGTAAAGTATTGCCCTAAATTATGTCGTTCTTCCTGAGGGATTAAGTGCTGAAAGATTTCACCTACGATTTCATACCGTAAGGTGGCAAAATTATAACGTTTAAGGATACCGGCAAATTCCTGAACCTCTCTAATCAATTCTTTATTATCAGGAAAGAATGCGGCGGAATCAATAAAGTCAGTGGAATAAATGGTTTCATATTTCAGATTAAGTGCTTCGCCAAAAAAGACTTGCAGTTGCTTCTGGAGTTGACCGCCTGTAGTAAGGTCTGGCGGGATAGAAAGGGCTGGCAGACGACGTTTGGATTGGAGAGCCGAATAAAAGACCATTTTATTAACCAGCAGATAAGCCGATTGACGAGCCGCTTTACCGAAATCTATTTCTGAACCAGTAAATTCCCACATCTGCTCACTAAACCATTTCCTTAATTGTTTCTTAAATTCCGTATCTTTGTGGTACTGGTTTCTGACGATATTTTTGTAGTAACGGGCTAAGCGGTTAACCTTGTCTTGAAGACGCCAGACCAGAAGTTGGTCTATGGGTTTTAATGGCTCAGTTTTTTCGCCGGTTACATATTGCGTCAAGTTTAGAAGAAATCGCTCTAACTCATTGATAATATTATTCCGAAATCTCGGTTCCTCTATTTCATTGAGGTCTTCTAAATCAGAAAGATAGTAATTTTCTACGAATTGCTCTTCCAGAGGTTTTTGCTGATTAACCTTTGCGGTATTGAATAAAATCAGGTGTTGGAAGTTTGAGATAGCGAAATAAGGTGCCTGACGTTTGGTGGCTTTCTTGCGGGCGGGTTCTTTGAGATTATCTTCATCATCCGGCTCAAAGTAGGGTGGCTTAAACTCTAAGAGGCAGATAGTATCTTCGCTTTCACGGGAACGGGAAATAACAATATCGGGACGGCTTTTGTCACCACGCAATTTGGTCTCGGCCTCGGCAATACCAATCGGTAGGTTCTTGGCTTGGATAATGGTATTGAACCATTCCGTTATTTTGGTAGTTGCAGTCCATTCGGTCTTTTGGATAGATATTTCTATTGGATTAGGCGTTCGTTGACTACTTTTTAGAAGTTGTTTTTTCTGCATAATCTTTTAAGGCAATCTGGACATAGCGTCTGGAAAGTTCCAGAGCCGCCGCAATTCTTAAAACCTTGACATCACCCAGACCCTTTATCTGGAGAAACTTTTTCAGGGGCTGATTGGCTAAACCCTGCAATGAACCAAAATGGTCTAATATTTCTTGAGCAATCTTCTCGGCAGATTTGCCCGGGATGCCTGTGGAAATTAAAATAGATAGAAGTTCGGCATTAGTAAGTTTTTCCGCACCTTCGTCACGCAATTTTCCACCCGGATGACACCACTCTTTTTTATCGGATTTCATACAATAAATTCTTGATACATCTTACCTAATTCTCACATACTGTGTCCACTATTTTATTTATCCTGTAAGGGACTTCTATCTCAACGCCCTATCTTTTCCGCTTCTTTAGGTGCGCGATTTCCCTGATTAACCCACCCTTCCTCCAGAAACGGACATAATATTCCCACCTGCCCGACTACCAGCCCGACAATGCCGCTCTGGCGGGTCTCGTTCAGGCGGGTTCTCGTATTTATTTGGTGGCTACCCACCATCCGTAGGGAATAGTTTATTTAGGGTTCATCCGACATTTTAGTGGGTAACTCTACCCACTTTCTTAATACATTTCTAATATAGA
>JASEHY010000153.1 GCA_030018555.1 Planctomycetota bacterium | reverse complement strand
CCCTATCCTCTCCCCTATGGGGAGAGGATAGGGTGAGGGGGTTAATTTACTCCACCACTTCCCGATAATCAGCTTCTATGCCGTCTTTGAGTTTGCAGTAGTATATTATCCTGACTGGAATGGTTTCGGACAATGCCTTTTTGCCTTTATAGGTATCGGGTTTTATGGAGACAGCAACCTTACCAATATAACCGTCAGTTCCCTGTGATTCTTCATCAGGGTTTGATAGCCGGTAGGTAGTTTTCAGAATTTCCGCACTTTTCTTCAATATCGCTTCCTGGAATTTAAGCCCAAGGAATGTCTTGACGATTACCAAACCCTTCACCCATTGCTCCACCATTTTATCATTAACCTTACTCATCGCTTCCTTCAGATGTTTTACCATCTCCCAGATTTTAGCAGTGGCATTTTTAATCGCCTCGGGATACTGTTTGATATACCATTCTTCCCACTGGGAACCCGTATGCCCCTTGAATTGTTGAATAAGAGAACTCATCTGCCCGACTACTTTCGGTTTTGTTCCTTGTGCATTTTGGTTGGCGAGATTAAGAATTTGGGTAACATACTTGGGGAAATCGGGCGCCTTTATATCCAGTGATTTCCTGATTTGTTCATTGCTGAGTTTAATCTTCATATAATTATTTTCGTCTCTCTCTAACGGCAAAGGTTAATTCTTTAGGTTGATAAATATCCGAATTATCTATCTTTGAGCCAAAGCGCAGTTTTTTAGGATCTACCTTTTTATTAAACTTTATCGGGTCTTTGAAGATATAAGGTAATTCATTGATAGCATTCCTGAAATTAGTATCCAGTCCCTGTTGTTTTATAATTTCAAATTCTGCATTACCAAAAAGACCCTGCTTGGTGATTCCAATTTTATCTTTTATCAACGGCAGGAATTCGCCGTTGATCTCATAGCCGATGGAATGTCGCTCTAAATTACGAGCGGACAAGGTAGTTGTGCCGCTGCCTAAAAACGGGTCTAAAACCGTGTCGCCCGCGAAACTGAACATCTTGATGAGACGTCTGGGCAGTTCTGCAGGGAACATTGCCAGATGGTTATCCTGTTTCTCGCCTGCAAAGTTCCAGTGCCCGTAGAAATATTTATTCCATTCTTCAATGGTCATCTTTGATTTTTCCCGCAGTGCTTTTGAGGGTTGGGGCGACTCGCCTAATTTCTTAAAGATAAGGATAAATTCGTAATCTAATTTGATGATACCGTTACGCGGATAAGGAAACGAGCCCATAATACTGGCCCCGCCGGTCGTGTGGCAGGTGGTTACCTTCTGCCAGATGATTGCGCCCATATAGTCAAAGCCAATCGTCTCGCAGAATTTGATTATCTCGGTGCGAATCGGAATGATTTTATATCTGCCGTAATAGACCGAACGGGCGAACTGGTCTCCGATATTAATACACAGCCGGCATCCTTTATACAATGTGCGGTAACATTCATTCCAGACCAGATTGAGATTATTGATATAATCCTCGTAGGTATCATTGAAGCCAATTTGGTTACCGTTACCGTAATCCTTGAGTTGCCAGTAAGGGGGTGAAGTAATAATGAGATGAACGGTTTCGGGATTGACTTCATTCATCTGCCTGGCATCACCGATGATAATTTTATGATGGATTTTCATAATAGTATTTTATTTGTCCTCCACTCTTGGAAAGAGCGGATTACCTTTACTAACTCTTGTGCCGGGTTTTATCTGCCCGAATTCAAGCCCTTCTGTAATAGAAATGTTCTCATCAGATACTCCTAATTGTTTTCTCATCGTCTCCATACTCGCAGGCATAAAAGGCATCAGATATATTGAAATAATCCTGAGGGTTTCTGTTAGAGTATATAAAACAGTATTCAAATGTGATAGTTTTTCTTTAGCAAGAAGCCAGGGTTTAACATTATCAATATACTTATTGGACATTCTTATTATTTCCCATATATTTTCTAATGCCAGACTGAATCTGAAATGTTCCATATGGTCGCAGATACTTTTTTGTGTGGAGCGAAGAGTTTCCATTATAGTTTTATCTACCTCAGATGGATTATATTGAGGCACTGTGCTGTTACTATATTTTTCTACCATAACAACGGTTCTCATAACCAAATTGCCCAATTCATTACCCAATTCGTTATTATAGCGGTTTTTAAGAGCGGTGAATGAGAAATCGCCGTCTAAGCCGAAAGGTATTTCACGGAGAAGAAAATAACGCAAACCATCCACACCAAATTTATCTATCACATCTCTGGGATACACCACATTCCCTTTTGACTTTGATATTTTATCGGCGTTCATTGTCCACCAGCCGTGAGCAAATATTTTACATGGTGGCTCCAATCCTGCTGACATCAGCATACAGGGCCAGATAACCGAATGAAACCAGAGAATATCTTTAGCAATCAAATGAACATTTGCAGGCCAGAACTTCTTAAAATTATCAGTTTCATCAGGATAGCCGATGCCGGAAAGATAGTTAGTTAATGCATCAAACCAGACCCAGATAACATGCTTTTCGTCTATGGGCATAGTTATACCCCAGTCAAAGGAAGCCCGACTAACGCTGACATCTTCTAACCCCATTTTCACCCGCGCGAATATCTCATTATATCGGGATGATGGTTCAATAAAGTCTTTATGCTCTCTCAGATACGAAAGCATTTTATCCTGATATTTACTGAGTTTGAAGAAATAGTTCTCTTCCTCAAAGAATTCGGTCTGCCTTTGACAAACGGGGCATTTCTTGTCAGGAGACTCTTTTAAGGTGATATATCGTTCGCAGGCGGTGCAGTACCATCCTGAATATTTCCCTTTATAGATATCACCATTGTGGTCTATTTTGCGGAAGAGGAATTGAACCGCCTTCTTGTGCTTCTCTTCTGTGGTGCGTATGAATCGGGTGTATTTAATATTTAACTCTTCCCATACTTCTTTATATTTGGTAACAACTCTGTCAGCCAATTCCTTTGGTTCAAGCCCGGCCGAGAGGGCAGAACGTAATATCTTCTGACCATGCTCATCAGTGCCGGTCAGATAAAATGTCTCATATCCGCATAATCTCTTGTAGCGAGCCATTACATCTCCTGCAATAGTAGTATATGCTGTGCCGATATGAGGTTCCGCATTTACATAATAGATGGGAGTCGTAATGTAATACTTTCTACTGTTTATCATCCTGTTTTCCCTCATCCTGCTCTACTTTCAGAGTTGGTTCTCTTATGATAGACAACACTTCCGATGGTCCTATTTTAATTCTGGTTTCACCCTCTTCAAGTTCTACAATTGCCTTCTGGGCAAGCACCTCTAAGTCAACTACCTCTCCTGTGCCTTGAGTGGTTTTGATAATTGTGCCTTTACGGGGAAGATTTTTCCGCAGTTCGGTATAAATAGCATCTTCATAACGAAGACAGCACATCAAACGTCCGCATAATCCTGATATCTTGAGAGGGTCAAGTGATGCCTTCTGGTTTTTTGCCATCTTCATTGTTACTGTTCCCATTTCCTTAATAAATGTCCGACAGCACAATTCATAACCACAATGGCCGATATCCGCAAGCAATCTTGCCTCATCCCTTGCCCCAATCTGCTTCATCTCTATACGAGTTTTATATTCTTGCCCCAATACTTTAACCAATTCTCTAAAATCTACCTTACCCTTTGAGGCAAAGTAAAATATTATCTTCTCTCCTCCGAAAAGATAGTCTATAAGAGAAATCTTCATATCCAAACCCAAAGTCTCTATTTGCTTCTTTGCATATTCCATTAATTGAGGGATTTTCTCCTTATTTGTTTTATCCACCTCCTTAAAATCTTCTAATGTCATCTTACGCAGAAGTGTTCCGAGATTACTAACATCCTCATTAGGTTTTATCTCCTGCAGGGTAGAGGTTATAACTCCTGCTTCTGTTCCACTATCGGTTTTGACAAGACATTTATCACAGGTCTTTATATCATTATAAGGATATTTGAAATTTGCTGCTGTCCGTGATAGCCCATAACGAACTGTTACTAAATACATAATTATTTAATGCGACTTTGACCCCGATGTCATCCCGAACGCTTTCGGGGAGACCCCCGCCCGGCAGGGCGAGGCTCGCCCCGATGGGCGGCGCCTCTGGCGGAAAAATTGGGGGAATTAGTCGCACTTATCCCGCCGCCTTTGGC
>JASEHY010000152.1 GCA_030018555.1 Planctomycetota bacterium | reverse complement strand
AGCCTCGCCCTGCGGGGCGGGAAACGGAGGGACTAATATGAAACGAGTACCCAAGACAAATGAACCGCGTTCAGGTTGGTTAGAGAAGCAGAAACCCGGCTGGAAATATCTTGAAGAATTAGACCGCAAGGAATACCGGAAAATGTCCGCAGAACAGAAATTAAGAATTATTGATGGGTTATATGGTTTCTGGTGGCAGATTATGAAAAACAATCCCAAGCATCGCAGAGATGCTATTAGAAGTCTGGAAATATGGGAAAACGAAAAGGTTGATACTTACTGCAATATCAGAAAAATACTGCAAAATGCCGAATAATAAATCACCTGGATTAGAGAAATGGTTCCTTGATGCACTTTACAAATTAGATATTATCTTCCGTGAATTAAAAATCAGTTATGCGATTGTGGGAGCAATTGGGACGTTTATCTGGTCACGCCCTCGTGCTACTCGTGATATTGATATTGTCATTGCCCTTAATAAAAACGATATATCTAAATTTACGGCTTCAGCAAGTTCAGCAGGTTTTGATTATAACCAATCTGAAAACGAACATCTTCTAAAAAGTGATATGTTCCGCCTAAAGTATCGGGTAAGTCCTGATAATTTTATCCCGATTGACTTCATTTTGCCGACCTATTCATTTTACCAAGAGTTATTGCAACGTCGCCGACGAAAGAAAGTAAACACCTTCTCTTTACATTTTGCCAGTCCTGAAGATATGATTCTGTTAAAACTATTAGCCAATCGTCCAATTGACAAAATTGATGTAGAACAAATATGCCTATTCTGGAAAGAGAAACTTAATATTCCTTATCTTAAAAAATGGGCTAAGAAGTTTAGGATACTTGAAAGAGTAAGGAAATTTATAACAAGTATATGAAAAATCCATCTTATTGTCTTAAAACTCGTTCTCTTACTAACCGCAAAAGTCTGGTTAATATAAAGGATTTCGCCACTTTACCGCCACCATCCGCGTCTTTTAATCGGTTTATTGACTCATTGCCTGAGGTTCTTGCTGGTAAGGATTTTAAGAGGGTTGTTCGGGCGATATTAAGGGCGGTTCGCCAGTCGCGGCTGGTCGGGGTCGGGTTAGGTGCACATGTAGTCAAATGCGGGCTATCGCCTGTGATTATAGACCTGATTAAACAGGGAGTGATAAAGGCAATCGCAATGAACGGTGCAACCGCAATTCACGATTACGAAATATCACTGGTCGGAAAGACATCAGAGGATGTCGCAGAGAATATCAAGACCGGCAGATTCGGGATGGTCAGAGAGACCGCAGACGCCTTTATCAGGGCATCACAACAAGCGGTTGAGGAAAATATCGGCTTGGGCTCAGCATTGGGACGCCTTATTCTCAAAGACCGCCCCCTACGGGCGGTGGGTAGCCACCGCAATAAATTCGCCTCTTTCAGTATCCTTGCAAGTGCTTACCAGCACAAGATACCGGTTACAGTTCATATTGCACTCGGTACTGATACGGTTCATATGTATCCTGAGATTTCCGGGGCGGAATTGGGCGAAAGCAGTATGACAGATTTCCGGCTCTTCACCTCAGTCATCTGCGGGCTGAGAAAAGGTGTCTGGCTGAATATCGGCTCGGCAGTAATCTTACCAGAAGTATTTCTCAAGGCCGTGTCAGTTGCCAGAAATCTGGGTCATAAACTTGACTCGTTTCTTGCGGTAAATTTAGATATGTTCCAGCATTATCGGCCGAGGCAGAATGTTACAGGTCGTCCGGCACCTGAGGGAATTAATCTCACCGGTCATCACGAGATTATGCTCCCGCTTTTGCGTCTATCTGTGTTAAGTAAATTACGGAAAGTATAAAGAAAACTTCGCCCGTACGGGCGGGATATGAGATAAACCCGAATCCCATATCCCGCTCATGAAAGACATCCTATAACCATCACCGCGGAGACGCAGAGAACGCGGAGAGTAAAAGGTTATAGGTTAGCGGTTGTTGGTGAACGGTAATCGTTTTCAGTTGCCCAACCGATAACCTATAACCGATAACCGTTTTTCGTCTCTGCGACCTCTGTGCCTCTGCGGTGAACATTATACGAGGAGGTAAGATATGCAAAATGGTTACGAGAGAATATATCGTCAATTTTGTGATAAGGTGGTCGGCAGTGATAAAGGGATTATAGGTTTTTATGAACCCGTTCTGGAATACTTTAACTTTGACGCACTCTGGCAGAATGCCGCCGTAAAAAATAGAGTCGTCAATGTCCTGAAAGATTTTATCAGTAGCGAGGTCAAAGACATCAACAGTGTTACCAAGATAGTCGGTACCGATACGGTAACAATAAATTATTCGTTCGGAACCCTGCCGATAGTAGGTCCGCTCTGCGATTTGCTTGGGAAAGACCTGCTGATATGGAGTGAGAAAGGCAATCTTGCTACCGGCGGACCGAAGTTGTTCGGCAGATATGAAGATAGAGATGAGATTCTGATTGTCCACGACTTCCTGCGTGAGACGATAGTATTACAGTCAATACTGAACACTATCATCGCCGTATCAAAATGCAGAATCAACGGAATTGTGGTACTGGTAAATATCGCCAGTAAATCAAAACGAGAGCAACTTGCTAAGTTTGACAATATTACCTATCCGATACCGATTTATTCTTTTATTTCAGACTAATCTTGTTGCTCGTTTCCGACTGTCTGGCGATATTAATGAGTATCCCAATCGCAAACATAAATACCAGCAATCCACTGCCACCATAACTGATGAAAGGCAGAGAAATTCCTTTGGTTGGCAGTAAGGCAGTTACCACCGCAATGTTGATTATCGCCTGAAGGACTATCATTAAGGTAATACCAATCGCCAGTAAGAAGCCCAATCTGTCAGATGTTTCTGATGCTATCTTTTTCCCATACCACAAGAAAGCAAAGAATAACAAGACTACTATTATTACTCCAATAAGTCCCAATTCTTCTCCGATGATGGAGAATATAAAATCTGTATGCTGTTGTGGAAGATAGAATAGTTTTTGATATGATAGCCCGAGCCCGTTCCCTGTGATGCCCCCAGCCCCCAGCCCGATTAATGCCTGATTTATTTGATAGCCCTTGCCAGAAGCATCCGCGGTGGGACTAAAGAATACCGTCAGACGCATCTGGATATGTGGATAGCAGAGTGTAACTATGTAGAAAACGAGAGAGCCAACGAGCAATCCGACCGGTAAGATATAGGTAATTCGTACCCCACCGATAATTAACAGGATGCCTGTCAACAATGCAATGAAGAAAGCGGTGCCGATATCGGGTTCTATCATAATCAAGGATACAGTAAGAGCAATAACAAGACATAATGGAATAAAGCCCTTCTTAAAAGAGCGAATTTGTTCAGGGTATCTGCTGATAAAGGCAGCGATGAATATTACTAAAACGATTTTGGCTGTTTCAGATGGCTGGAAGCCGAAAGAACTGATTCTCAACCAACGTCTTGAACCGCCTGCGATGTGACCTATAGACGGAATAAAAACGAGTATAAGCATACCCAAGCACAGGAGCAATAATAGGGGGCTAATTTTACCCCAGAATTGATAGGGAATTCGGCTGACAATGAGCATCACCAGAATAGAGAAACCCATAATTATCAGTTGTTTCTTGAAGAAATAGTAACCGTCCTGGATTTGTCTGGCTGATTCTGCCCTGAAGAAACTACTGCTATAGACCATAATGATGCCGAAAGCAAGCAGGCAGAAAATAATGATAAGAATCTTATGAGAGTTCTTCAGCATAGAGCATAGAGCGTAGAGCACTTATGAAAGACTTTTTCCAAAGCCGGTCATCATCTTACATAATTCCTCTATCGCTGCAGTCAATTCTTCCTTTACTGGATTAGTTATATACTTTCTTCTGTTGAAGACGATAAGCATGTTTACCACCTCATAGGCTGACCGTTTAGCATAAGTTAAAAAGAGCCGGGTTTCTCTGTGGGTGTCACATCCTGTTGATTCAGCAATATTATTGCTGATTGAAATACCTGCACCTCTGAGCTGCTCAGCGAATCTGAATAGGTTTCTTTCTGTTAATGTATCAGCAATATCAAGAAGTCTATCTAATGCATCAATTGACTTCTGCCAGACCTTTAATGTCTCAAATCTGAACCTATGTTGTTCTCTATGCTCTACGCTCTACGCTCTATGCTCTA
>JASEHY010000151.1 GCA_030018555.1 Planctomycetota bacterium | reverse complement strand
GGCAGCTTATCTATGGCTCAAAGAGATGATCGGTATTGATGAGTTGATGTTAATGAAGGGCTTAAAGATGTTGATTGGATTGAAAGACCGCCAGAAGATACCGAAGATTATAAATCATCCTGGCATATCTATTGCATAAGGGTTAACGGTGTAGACAGGAATAACTTAAGTGCCTACCTTGAGAAGAATGGTATCGGCACAGGCGTCCATTATAAACCAATACACACTTATCTCTGTTATGGTAATAAACCTTCATTGCCAGTGGCTGAAAAGGTGTTTAAGAGAATCCTTTCCTTGCCAATGCATCCGGGTCTTTCGGATGATGATGTGAACAAAGTCGTTAAAACTATAAAAAATTTTATAAAAGGAGGTAATTAATATGCTGGTCGGAAAAAGAATTAGACTAAGAGCGGTTGAAGAAAAAGATTTACCTAAAATTGTTGAATGGAGGAATAAACCTGAGATTTATCAGTATTTCTATGAGTATGAACCATTGTCCAATGCACAACAGAAGATATGGTTTGAGAAATTCCTGAAAAATGAAAGTGAAAAATACTTCATTATAGAAACTACTGCAGGCAAAGCTATTGGGACTGTCGGGCTAACACACATCGATTGGAGAAACCGAAAGTGTGAATGGGGTAGATTTCTTATAGGCGAGAAAAAACACCAAGGTAAGGGGTACGGCAAAGAAGCTGTGGCTCTAATCCTAAAATATGTTTTTGAGCATCTAAATATGCACAAATTGTATTGTGATTTATTTGCCTCCAATCAAAAAGTTATTTCTCTATATAAAAGCTTTGGTTTTGAAATTGAAGGAACTTTAAGAAAACATGTCTTTAAAAACGGAGATTATCAAGATGTGGTAATGATGGGAATGTTAAAAGAAGAGTATATTAAAAACAGGAAAAGTATATTAAAGAGGATTGTCTGATAAAAATGTAGTTGCGAAGGTGCTATATGAAAATCTTTTTAGCAGGACCTCATTGGTTTGGTAATTTCACCGAGTATTGTGCAAGTGCATTAAAGAAGTTAGGTTGTAACACTAAGGTCTTCTTTTCAAACAAGCCCATCAGAGAATCCTTAGAAGAGAAGATAGAAAAGAGTATTCCTTATATTCCACATACCTTTACCGGAACGATAAAAGATATATTATCCAGAAGAATAGATAAAAAGAGAGTTATTGCTATCAATCAGGGCTTCATTAATGAGGCACTATCATTTTCTCCAGATGTTATTCTGGTTATTAGTTCCACTGGCAATAAAATACTTCCTGAATCTATTGATAGACTTAAACAAAAGATAGACGTTCCTATAGTTGCTTGGTTTGGTGACGACCCTTTACGCTTTTATCAGGAGACAAAGAATATTTTACATTATGATTATCTCTTTACAGGAGACCCTACCCTTATTGCCCAACTAAAATTGATAACTAAAAACCCTGTTGAATATCTTCCGGCTGCGGCAGACCCTGATATTTTTAAGCCAGTAAAATTAACAGATAAGGAGATTGCTGACTTCGGATGTGATATTGGTTTTGTAGGTGCCGCGTCTTCGGCCGATGGAGGCGGTCTGATGAGGGCAAAGATTTTAGAAACTCTCTCATCTTATAACTTAAAAATATATGGAGACCCCGACTGGAAACAACTCTATAAAGATTTTCCGTTCTTAAAATCCGCTTTCCAAGGAAGAATCCTGCCGGTTCAAGAAACCAACAAACTCTTTAATGCGGCTAAGATTGTGATGAATATTCATCACCCGCAGAATAAATACTGGGCAAGTATCAGGACATTTGAGATAGGGGCCAGTGGCGCATTCCAACTTGCCGACGCAAGAAAAGGGATAGAAGACCTATTCAAATTGAATGAAGAAATAGTATGTTACAGGTCTCTGCCTGAACTCCGAGAATTGGTTGATTACTATCTGGGGCATCCTGAAGAACGTATTGCTATTGCTCAAAGACTCAGGAAAAAGGTCTTGGAAAAGCATACCTATGTGCATCGTATGAAAACGATACTTGACTATATAAAATAATAATGCTTGTAATCAAGTAGATTGCCGGGAGTAAAGTTATGCCTAAAGTCAGCGTTATAATGAGCGTCTACAACACAGAGAAGTTTCTCAAGGAAGCAGTGGACAGTATCCTAACCCAGACATTTAAGGATTTTGAGTTTATTATCATAAATGATGGCTCAACTGATAAGACCCAGAAAATTATTGAATCTTATAATGACAACCGCATAATTATTCTTAACAACAACCAAAATATAGGAGCATCAGCATCTCGTAATAAGGGTTTAGAAATAGCCAGAAGTGAATATATTGCCCGAATGGATGCGGACGATATATCTCTGCCGGATAGATTAACCAAACAGGTTGAATTCCTTGATAAGTATAAGAATATCGGTTATGTCAGTAATTTTTTCTTCTACACAAGAGAAGATGGTAGCAAGATAAATATCGTTGAAGTCCCGACCACTAATGAGGAAATACAAAAAGCATCGGTAAATTCATCGTTTTCTTTTAATGATGGTTCTTCTATGTTCAGAAAGACCTGTCAGAAAGAAGTCGGTTTATATCGTCCGGAATTTAAAACTTTTGAAGATTATGATTTTGGCTTGAGGTTTTCTGAGAAATTTGAAATGGCCATTATCCCGGAACCTTTATACAAACGACGTATACATCTAAATTCCCTTTCTATGAGCAGGTGGCGTGAAGGCCAAAAATTGGTTAAACTTATCCAAGACCTTGCAAAAGAAAGAAGGAATTATGGCAAGGACCGCCTTCAGATACCAGAAAAGCGACAGGAGGTTATAGACTATATCAACGTCTTAGAAAAGAGAGAAATCACGAGAAGAAATGAAGCAGATACATATTTTGATTGGAGCAGGTTTTATAGAACACTGGGAGATAGGAAAAACACCTTTAAATTCCTGGTAAAATCATTTATCCTGAATCCCTTTAATTATAGGACGTGGCTATTTGTGGGTAGTTTTTTTACCGCACTCCTAAGAAAGATATGGAAGAGAAAAAATATAAAGACAGTGTAGTTAGAAATGCCGAAACCAATCCACGGGTTAGTATCATTATGCCTGTCTATAATGGAGAGAAATTTCTTAGAGAAGCCATTGATAGCATCTCAAATCAAACATTTACAGATTTTGAGTTTATTATTATAAATGACGGTTCAACAGACAAAACAGGAGACATTATAGATTCCTATAATGATTCGCGCATAGTGGTAATCAAAAACCAGCAAAATATAGGATTAGCCCTGTAATGAACGCAGGAAGAAAAAGATTAGGTCATTAAATGACTACCAGGACCGGATAGTGGCGCCTTCCAGTCGTGCTTATGATAAGTATGTCAATCCTGATTTTGTGAGCAAGGCAGGGCTGACTAAAAAGGAAATTGCGGCTAAACATGCCAAGAATCTGGAGGCAGGGTATGGGAAATACAAGAATAAGTTGCAGTATCTCTTTGAAACGGTAGATGGTGTGTCGGCAAAACGGTATAAGGAGATTGTTAAATATACCGCAAAGAATTATGGTAAGAATGCGGCAGCGAAGTTACTTGCATTTACCGGCACAAAGGTCCACGGCAGAGGGTGTGCGGTGCAGGTGATAGATTGGCTATCTGGGAAGTTGGTTGATTCGGCTCTTGCCAGTATTAAAATTATCACAGGAGAGCCGATAGCGATTGCTCAGCCGGGGATAAGGTCAGCCCTGCGGGCATCTTTTGGACAGCGACTGACTCAAGCCGGAGCAATTATTCTCCGCTCGGATTTTGATGCGGACATCATCAAGAAGCAGAATGACCTCACAAACGGGCTGGCAAATGCCTTATGTGACCCGGCGCTGAATCTCGTGCCTTTCCAGACCGATGGGGCATCACATGTTGATTATCGTCGGCCTATCTCTACTCCTGGTGAGGAAGATTCTTTCTTCAGAATCTCGGTCAAGGTCTCGCAGAAATAGCCATAGATTTCACACGGCATAGGAAAGTATAAAATTAGCCACAATCCCTAACGGGATACCTCAATGAAGAAGTCCCATAGGGGCAAAGACACCAAGACACGAAGGGTTCACCATGTAGGGACAACCCCCTTTTAATCTCCCTTTGTTAAGGGGGATTAAGAGGGTTGTCCGTTCGGGCGGACTCCGATATCCATCGGAGTCCCTACTTAGTCCCTGCCCAGCACATAATTTATGTGCTGGGGAGAGGGTTAGGGAGAGGGTGATTTTCCTT
>JASEHY010000150.1 GCA_030018555.1 Planctomycetota bacterium | reverse complement strand
GATCCCGTCGCCCTCTACCCCGATTAATCGGGGGAAGGGTCAGAGGGATAAGGGTCCTATTCGTGTTTAGTATTTACAGATACTAAATTTTATTCCTGCTGATGTCAAGTTTTGGAAAGAACTTATTTTCTTGACCCTTTCAGAAATAAATATTATTGATTTGCAGGTATGTGTGGAATAATCGGATGTATTAGTAATAAGCCGGTAGCGGGTATGTTACTGGACGGTCTCAAGCGACTGGAATATCGTGGTTATGATTCAGCCGGGCTGGTTGTGCTTGAAAACGGTGTCTTCCGCTGGGAAAAGACCGCTGGAAAAATCAAAGACCTTGAGGAACTCTTACAGGGTCAGACCTTTTCCGGGACTATTGGTATTGGCCATACCCGCTGGGCGACACACGGTTCTCCCTCAACCTGCAACGCACATCCTTTCTTCTCCTGCGATAATTCTGTGGCAGTGGTGCATAACGGCATTATTGAGAATTATCACCAACTGCGTCAGGAACTCGTCAGAAAGAAACATCGCTTTCAATCTGAAACTGATACAGAGGTAGTGGTTCATCTGGTAGAGGACTATCTGAAAGCGGGATACAAACCGATAGAAGCAGTGCGTCAGGTCTGTCGCAGATTGAACGGCAGTTTTGCTCTCGTTTTTATGTTCACTAATCACCCGAATCTATTGATTGGCGCCAGATTGAATAGTCCTTTGGTGGTTGGTATTGGCAGAAAAGAGGTCTTTCTGGCTTCTGATGTTCCGGCATTCTTACGCAATACCAGAAGGGTTGTTTATCTTCACGACCGACAGATTGTTGCTCTGGCTCAAGCAGGTTTACGGCAGAAGGGAAAACAGACATTACACATTATTGATTTTGCTGGTAAGAAGCAATCCTATCATATCTCTCAGGTGCGATGGAATATTCAGTCAGCAGAAAAAGAGGGCTATGCTCATTTTATGCTTAAAGAGATTGAGGAACAGCCCGAGGCAGTCCGCAGGACAGTAAATTATCCACATCTCTCTGTGCTTGAGCCGTTTACTGAAAGATTGAGGGATATCAATCGGGTAATACTGGTCGCCTGTGGCACCGCCTGGCATGCCTGTTTAGCCACTAAATATGCTATGGAGGAGTTGGTAAGAATTCCGACTGAGGCAATTCTCGGGAGTGAGTTTCGGTATGCCTTACCGCCTCTGGATAAAAAGACGCTGGTGATAGCGGTCTCGCAATCAGGTGAAACCGCAGATACTTTAGCCGCGGTCAGAGCCGCCAAAGAACACGGGGTTTTTTCGTTAGCCGTTTGCAATGTTGTCGGCTCAACTTTGACCAGAGAAGTGGATTTGACACTTTACACCTTTGCCGGACCAGAAATCAGTGTTGCTTCTACTAAGGCATATACGGCACAGTTATCGGTCCTTGCCCTCTTGACCATCCGTTTGGCTGCGATTAGAAAAACCATAACGAGAAATATGGAAGATAAACTGCTGGATGAACTCAGACAATTGCCTAATAAGATGAAGACGGTTCTGCGAAACAAGAAGATAATAGAGGCCTGTGCTGAGGCGTATAAGAGGGTGGGTAATTTTATGTATATTGGGAGACGAAATAATTTAGCGACTGCTTATGAAGGCGCCCTGAAGATGAAAGAGATTTCATATACGCACGCTGAGGGCTACGGGGCAGGCGAGATGAAACACGGACCTCTCGCTCTCGTGGACGGCTCATTCCCCACCGTGGCGGTCATCCTCAAAGATTGCGTCTATGAAAAAATGGTCTCCAATATCAGAGAAATCAAAGCACGAGGCGGTATTGTTATTGCTGTTGCCACTAAAGGAGACAAGAATATCTCTGAAATTGCTGATTGGGTAATTGAAACCCCTCAAGTCCTTGAAATCACGTCACCCATTCTTGCTGCCATCCCGATGCAATTATTGGCATATTATACTGCGGTCAAAAAAGGCAGGGAAATAGACCAGCCCAGAAATCTCGCCAAGAGCGTTACGGTGGAGTAACCGAGCAGGGAATTCGGGGGAAAGTAGCAACGTATCCCGGAATTCGGCGGATTTTATAAAAATGGCTTCGGTTAGCCCGAATAAATAGCCCAATGTAAGGGGCTGAATACCTGCCCAGTGGGTGTCCCACGATAAAATGTAGGCTGGCAAAGGAAAATAGGCGTTTGATAAAACCAGCGCCGTGCATAAGAAGAAAATAGCGGGGTTTATGACTTGGTGTGTGGCACTAATTTCAGTGGCACTAATTTCATTGCATAATAAAGGCGGAAATGGTAGGATAGGAAATTAATTGTATTGACATTTGCACTATATTTCTGCTATAATTAGCGATATGCCCAAGAAGACCGCTACATTATATAAGACGAAACGAACTAAAACCCATCTGGTAAAAGACGAGGCGATGATAAATATTGCGCCGCCACCTAAGCAAATTACTTCGTTAGAATTTAATAAAATATATCACTCAAACTGTGTTGACTTTATGAAAGAAATGGAGGATAACTTTGTTGATTTAACGGTTACTTCTCCACCTTACGATAACCTTAGAAATTATAATGGCTACAGATTTCAATTTGAGGAAATAGCCGAACAATTATTTAGAATAACTAAAAAAGGTGGAGTTGTTGTTTGGATTGTTGGGGACAAAATAAATAATGGAAACCGAACATTAACAAGTTTTAAACAGGCATTACATTTTCAAGAGGTTGGATTTAATGTGCACGATGTGATGATATACAAAAAGAGAAACACTCCTTTTATGCGTTCTAATGCTTATACAAATTGTTATGAGTTTATGTTTGTCTTTTCAAAAGGCAGCCCTAATAAGTTTAATCCATTGATGGATGCGACTAAAAGGCAAGGGATAGAGAAACTTGTTCACAATAAAAAAGCAGATGGCGTAAATAAAAAAATATGGGGTGTGTTGAAAAAAGAAAAGACAAGAACAAATGTTTGGGAATATGCAGTTGGATTAGGTGGTTCTACGAGTGATAAAATTGCATTTAAACACCCCGCGGTTTTTCCTGAGAAATTAGCAGAGGAGCATATTTTGTCTTGGACTGACGAGGGTGATATTGTTTTTGACCCTATGTGCGGTTCTGGGACAACATGTAAAATGGCAAAACTACATAATCGGAGATATATTGGTGTTGATATATCTGAAGAATATTGTAAAATTGCTCAGGAACGCATTCGGGCGGTTGAGATTCAACAGAAATTACAACTAAAGTACAAATAAATTAAGAGTATTTTTCTAAATAATCTATTGCTTCTTGAAGCAATTTGATGTCATCTTTGAATCTACCCAACCCGGTATTGCAACTATCACAAATCCATGTTCGTCCTTTTCCTGTAATGTGGTCGTGGTCTTTCACGAGATTTGCGGTAACGCCTGCAATGGATGTTTTCTTGCATATCGGGCATGTGAATATGCCTTTAGGAGTTTTAGCGTCTAGCTTTTTTTCGTCGTCAGGGGTTATACGCTTTCCATCTATCGCTACTCTGCAAACTTGACAACTTGGCCTTGTAGTTTTTCTTCCTTTTGCGTCGGTTTGATTAATATCAAACTCTTTTATGTCGTCTTTCAATAGATGACATATATTGCATATCTTCTTAGGATTAGGCTTGCCCGTTTTTGTAATATCTAAATATTTAACGTTAGCAATGTTTGTTTGCACGGTCATGCTGACGCCAATGAAAAAAACAGTAACAACTTCACCTGAAACCTTTTTTACCAAACCAACAGATCGTTTTTGTATACTGTTAATGTTTCTCGTGGCGACTACATAGTCGCCGACATTTATGTTCGGGATTTTTCTACTTCTGGTGAATTTTACCATTTTGACACTTATCTAAATAGTTTTTGGATAGTGACGTTTAGTGCTTTAGCTATCTTCTCAAGATTAACTAAGCCGATATTCTTTTCTCCTCTTTCAATCTGCCCGATGTAGGCACGGTGTAGACCGGCTCTGTTTGCAAGGCTCTCCTGTTTCCATCCCAATTTCTCGCGGTATTTTCTTATGTTGCATCCGACTATTTTATTTATCTCTGTCATAAAAGTAATTTGTATAACTATAATTATTAAATTCAATAAATAATACCTAAAAGTAGACTACCTAAAGGTAGCATAACTTTGGAGGTAGGGGGGACACTTCCCACCGGTTTATCCTGACGAAGGAAGGGCGGAAATGACTGATTTAGGTGGGATACAGGGCAGGGTTTTCTCTCTCGTGGGACACATTCAATGATAGCAAATACATATTTTAATTGACATCCAGAGGGCGATTTTTTATAAAT
>JASEHY010000014.1 GCA_030018555.1 Planctomycetota bacterium | reverse complement strand
GGGGGAGGATGTTGACCCTCTCTCGCCTGATAATGTTCTGGTTATTGGCACGGGTCTTTTAACTGGCACTCTTGCTCCTTCTTCAAGTCGTTTCAATGTTACCGCCAAATCTCCAGAATCCGGCATCCTTGGTGATGCTAATTGTGGTGGTTTTTTCGGGGCGGAGTTGCGTTATGCCGGGTTTGACCGGCTGATTATATTGGGCAGGGCAAAAAAACCAGTTTATCTTTATGTCAATAATGTAAAGGGGGGGGGGATAGAAATCCGCGATGCGGAAAGTTACTGGGGAAAAGATACCACAGAAGTGCAGAAATTATTCAGAAGTAATTTCGGTCAGTGTGAGATGCTTGTCTGTGGTGTCGCAGGTGAGAATCTGGTTCGGTTTGCCTGTGTCAGGACGGGTGTTAAAAATGCAGCGGGCAGGTGTGGAATGGGCGCGGTGATGGGTTCTAAAAACCTCAAGGCCATCGTGGCTTCTGGTAGTGAAGGAATAAAAATAAAACACCCCGAACAGATGCAAAAATTAGTTGAGGAACTCAAACACTATCTGTTCTCTTCCAAGATAACGGCAATTTTAGGTAAAGTCGGGACGCCTTTATTATACGAGGTCAGCAATGCCATTGGGGCTATCAGGACAAAAAACAGTCAGTTGAATGCCTGGTCTGATGGATTAAATTCCGATGAGATAGAGAAATATGTAGAGAAGATGGTTGCTTGTTCTTCCTGTATGATTCATTGTCGGCACCGTAATACCCTTGGCGGAGAAGGTCCTGAATATACCGCGGTCGGGCTTTTAGGTGCTAATCTGGGAATAGAAACGGCTAAGGAAGTGATAGAATTGAATAATCTCTGTAATGAATTAGGACTGGATATTTCGTCCTCAGGGACAATCATCGGATGGGCTTATGAGTTGTTTGAGAGAGGTATTATAAATAAGGAGACGACCGGCGGGCTGGAACTTCGTTTCGGAGATTTGGAGTTAACCAAGAAACTTCTCTGGATGATTTCACGTAGGGAAGGGTTTGGTGATATTCTTGCGGAAAGTGTACAGGCGGTAAAGGTGTTCGGGGAATCCGCAAAGGATTATCTGATTGCGGTTAAAGGTCTGCCCCAGAGCGACCCGCATGATGTCAGATATATTAAGGCATTCGCACTCGGGATTGCTACCGCCTCGCGTGGTGCTGACCACTTAAGAAGCAGACCCACACTGGAAATATTCAGGAAATTGCCACAGGAAGTCCGCCAGAAAATATACGGCACTGTTAATCAGGACCCGACGGTTCTGGATGAGAAGGAAAAAACCGTATATTTCTCCGAGAATATTTTTGCGGTAATAGATTCTTTAGGGATATGCAAATTTATCTGTCATGGATTTAATAGCCCACATTTCTTGAATTATACTCATTTTAAGAATCTGATATATACCGCTACCGGCTGGGAATTTGACGAAGAAGAGTTAAGGGGAATTGGGTGCAGAATCGTAGATTTAGAACGATTATTTAATATCAAACAGGGACTTACCAGAGAAGATGATACTCTTCCTAAAAGATATTTTGATGACCCGATGCCTTTGAAGATTGCCAAAGGACATTGTGTTGACCGCCAGGATTTTGTCCAAGCATTGGATAGATACTATAAACTTCGCGATTGGACAGAAGATGGTAGACTCAAGCAGGAAAGGATAAAAGAGATTACAGATTACTGATTACAACAATCTGAAATCTGTAGTGGTTCATAACATTTGAATCTGTGGGTAAACCTCGTTGTCTTCTTGTGTCATTCCCGTCCCGAACGCTTTCGGGAGGAATCCAGATAAAAAGGACTGGATGCCTGCTTTCGCAGGCATGACATTATAGTCAACTGCTAAAGATAAATGTTAAGAACCTGTAGAGTATTTTATGAAAATCTTATTAGCCGACGACGAAAAGACAATTACTGTTACTTTAGGTGATGCGCTCAGGGCAAAAGGACATCAGGTTAAGGTAGTCTATGAGGGTTTGAGTGCGATTAAATCGGTAGAGGAAGAGAACTTTGATTGTATTCTGCTTGACCTTAAAATGCCTGGGCAGGATGGGATGGAAACCCTTAACCAGATTAAAAATCTTAAACCTGAAACCCCTGTGGTGATTATTACGGGCTTCGGCACCGTAGATACCGCTGTAGATGCCTTAAAAAAAGGAGCATATGATTATGTCCAGAAACCGTTCTATAATGAAGAGATTTTATTAATAGTAGAACGGATAGAAAGATTTATTACCCTGCGAGATGAATATCGGTCGGTAAGGGAGATGGTGGAAAAGAGCAACCAATATGGCAGGTTGATTGGCAAAAGCCCGAGGATGTTAGAAGTTTATCAGTTAATAGAAAAAGTTATTAACTCTGATTGTAATGTTCTTATTGAAGGTGAAAGCGGGACAGGAAAGGAACTGGTTGCTGAGACGATACACGAAAAAAGCGACAGACGTAATCATTCTGTTGTGAAAATGAGTTGTTCGGTAATGCCTGAGACCTTGATTGAATCTGAACTGTTCGGTTATGAGAAAGGTGCTTTTACCGGCGCACTTACTCAGAAGATAGGCCGTTTTGAACTGGCTGATAGGGGAACGGTTTTTA
Organism: Planctomycetota bacterium; assembly: GCA_030018555.1. Lineage (GTDB taxonomy): Bacteria > Planctomycetota > MHYJ01 > JACQXL01 > JACQXL01 > Yes70-35. The sequence goes on along the minus strand of JASEHY010000014.1, from coordinate 12,206 downwards.
TTGACGATATTGACGATATGACGCCTACGACACAGATGAAGTTTCTTCGTGTTCTTCAGGAGCACGCCTTTGAAAGAGTGGGCGGAACACAGACTATAAAGGTTGACATCAGGGTAATTGCGGCTACCAAGAAGAATCTGCTGGTGCTGGTCAAGCAAAACCTTTTCCGTGAAGACCTCTTCTACCGTCTTAATGTGGTCAATATGAAACTTCCTCCTATTAGGGAAAGACTGATTGATATACCACTTTTACTGAATCACTTTATTCGGAAATACGGCAAAGACAAGCATTACGAGATTACAACCGATACACTGGTGGCGTTAGCAAACTATTCATGGCCCGGTAATGTTCGTGAGTTAGAAAACTCTGTGGAAAGAGCCATAACAATGGCGGAGGATACTAATATCTTGCGCAAAGAAGATTTGCTAAAATCACCAGCCAACATTCTGCAGGACAAAGATATTCTTTCTCTGGATAACTATATTGCTCAATGCGAGATAGATTATATACGGAAAGTATTTGACTACACTAAAGGCGACAAGAATGAAATGTGCCGGCTTCTGAACATCAGCCGTAAAACGCTCTGGACAAAGTTAAAAGAATATGGTATAGAGAAATAAGAAGGAACTAAAGTATGAAGTATAAAGTATGGAGTATAAAGGGGTCAGGTGATAGAACGGGGTTCACCCTAATAGAAGTTATAGTTGTTCTGTCGATTATTCTTGTTCTCGCTTCATTAGTGATACCCGGATTAGTTAAGGGTAGGTATCTTTCAAGAAAGGCAGCCACGAGAGCCGAAATATCGGAGATGGAAAGAGCCATCGCAATGTATAATTCAGATTATGGAGCATATCCTTCTGATTCGTCAGATAATTCTTCTTCAGCGCTTCTTGATGCACTTAAAGGCGATCCTAAAGCAGACCCTCCTCGCAGACCTTACTATAAATTCCTTCCCAAAAGGATTGCCAATAATGAGTATAAAAGCATTTTTGATAAGCCATTTTATTACCGTGAAAACGAGTCGGAAAAAACTAAGACAGATGAGATGAAAAACCCTTTTACCTTTGATATCTGGACACACGATGGTAAAGATAAGGCGGATGGTATAAATAATTGGGAGTGAAAAGTCTGTTGCACAAAGTAGCGGTGCGATTTACCCAGCACACTCCACGAACCCTGACCCGTCAGGGTCTGAAGGGTCGCACACCACATATAGTGTTGCCCGTACGGGCGACCGCTACGATATATTGTATGGCATTGGGTAAATTAGGGGTTTGTGCAACAGACTCTGAAATATGAGCATAAGAGAGAGAGGATTTACTCTTGTTGAAATACTGGTGGTGATGGGGATTATCGTTATTCTGATGGGGGTAGTGGTTGGGGGAGGTGGTATGCTCAAGCAAAGGGCACGTAAAGAAGCAACCCAGATGCTAATAAGGAAAATTATTGTGGGACTCAATGAATATCATCTGTGTTTTTCTGATTATCCGCCTTCTGAGGATGAAGAATACGAGGGCTCGCAGAACCTCTATTATTTTCTGGGTCAGCCCTTGGAAATAGAACAGGGCTATGACCCGGCTACCGGAAGAGCGAAGAAAACTACCTTTGGCCCTGCTATATTAGGTGGATTTAAGACAAACGAGTATAATACTGATAAATATATTATTGATGCCTGGCAGAGAGTTATCTTTTATAAAAAACCCGGCGCAGACCATTCTTCTACCGGTGGTAAGGATAATACCTCTTTTGTTGATATTGAATCAGCCGGGCTTAATGGTAGGTTTGATGACGATGGAACTACGGCTGATGACGACATAAATAATTGGAAGATGGAAAAATATCTGAGCAGGTGATATTAAATGATAAGGAGAAATGGATTTACACTCATAGAACTAATAGTCGTTATTTCTATTGTCATTGTCGTGCTTTCTATGTCGGTGTCATTTCTGGGTACTCTCCGTCAGGATGCGGTTAAACATTCCGCTCAAATTGTCAAAGCAACATTTATGAGAACATCACAACTTGCCTCCTCACAGCGAAGGATGCATTTTATATTATTTGATAAGGCAAAAGCATTTATGTCTATTTATGAGGATACTGATGAAGACAATGAGTTTAAGAGACCGATTGATAAACAGGTAGGGGAAACCATTGCGTTATCTAAAGGTGTGTTCTTTTCTGATAAAACCTCACTGTTTCAGAGAGCCGAATCTTTTGTAACCTTCAATAGTAATGGTTCCATCTCTCTTCCGGTCGGCGTGACAGATGCTCCCCTTGACCCACCAGAAGAAGCAGACATCATCATTGAACAAAAAGACAGACGTGGTAAAATGTATCTTGATTTCAGTATTACAACCGGTCAGATAAGGCGAATGATATACCGTGAGGATTAGTTATGAATGATCAACCCTTGCACCTGAATGGCAGAGTAGTTCGGCATTTATGCGCAGGATTAACTTTAATAGAAGTACTTATCGCCATAATCATAATGAGCATAGGACTGGTGAGTATTCTGGCAATTTTTCCGCTGTCAATCAAAACGACGAGACTGTCTGTAGAAGATACGATAGCGGGGAAAATTGCTGAATCTGTATTGGATGCCTTGAATATTGCGATGCGCTCCGCCATCCCTGAAAATATCGGACAAAATCAGCCATGTATAGTTACCCTTATACACGATGGGTTACCAGAGGGCTCATATACCTTTGCCTTACCATTACCCTTAGAAGGACCTCTACCAACCAATCCTCTCACCATCAGACCATTTGCGCATCCCTCTGATAACTCTAAAGATGTCTCAACTCGCAGACCTAGTCCTACCGATGTATTCAGATTGGGCGGGACAGATTTTATAAAGAGTGTGCTGGATGATGTCAGAAAAGGACCTGATGCTACCGACCCTTATGACCAGTGTGGTTTTACCTTTACAGTTACTCGCGTTGACGATAATAGACCTCCTGCTGAAATTGGTAACAACTATAAACCAAGGCCATTATTCCAATTTGCCGTAGAGGTTTATCGGCTACCGCCCAATTATGAAAAAGGTAAAGAACTTCCAAATCCAATAAACGTTTTTGTGATACAGATTGCCGGTAAATGAAGTGTAAGAGATATGATTAGGAAAAACCTCATCAAGATAACTCAATCAGGGTTCACTCTCGTAGAACTATTGGTAACCATTGGCTTGATGACCTTTATTATGGTACTGATAGCGACTATTTTTTCCCAGACTATCACCACTGTTAATATAGGAACAGACCAACTTGACATTTACACTTCAGCCCGCTCTGGGGTGGATTTCCTCGTGAGCGATATTAAGGGATGCCTTCCGGTAGAGAATAAAGACCAAAGATTTACTTTAGCGGAAGATAAAGAGGGCGAACATATCGTTCAGGCACAAGATAGAATCTCATTTCGTGCTGTGGCTCTGGTTACCAACCAATTAGCCGCCGCAGAGATTGAATATTACCTTGTGGAAGAAACTGCCCCTTCTTTTACTGATGAAAAAGGACAGACGGGTCGCTCTGCTACCATAAAAACCAAACGACCATTATATGTGCTCAGAAGAAATGCTAAAGACTTTAATGGGCAACTTCTTGATTTCACAGACCTCTGTCATTATGTATTATCTTTTAATATAGAATGCTTTGACTCTGCCAGTAAGACATACAAACAGATTAACGAGGTTGATTATACTTTTCCAATCGGAGATGGTAATCCAGAGGATGAGCAACTTCCGTCTGGCTTAAGGATTACTCTGCGTGTGGTAGCCAACGCTGCAGAGAGGCAGGAAAGGATTATTTCAAGAGTAATCTGGATACCAATGGGAGAATAGTTCTTATGCCCGCGACCATTTTCTTTGCCGATACTCATCTTAATGTATCTCAGCCCGAAAAGACCGTAAGAGTTCTACGCTTTCTGAGAAGCCAACCATCAGACACCACTTTCTACATCCTCGGCGATTTCTTTGACCTGTGGATTGGACCTAAACATATTGAACTAAATGACTATAAAGAAATCTTTGAGACGCTTAAAGCCTTAACTTCTCAAGGAATGAACATAAATCTTATCCCCGGCAATCGCGATTTCACTGTCGGACCAGAAATCTCTACCGCAACTAATATAAAATTATTACAGGATATAACAGAGATTACAATAGATAACAAGAAGATACTCCTTACTCACGGAGATATTTTCTGCACTGAGGATAGAAGTTATCAAAACTATCGCAGGTTGAGTAGGACCAGAATAGCAAAATCGGTCTATCGTTCTCTACCATCCAGCATTGGAAGAAGGTTGGCAGAGAATGTGAGAAACTATAGTGAGGATGTCGTTCCTCAAAAGCCACCGATAAGCCGTAATATTATAGATTCAGTCCTGAAGCGGTATTTTAAGAAATCTTATGATGTGATAATTTGCGGGCATATTCATAAGCCCACGAGACGCGAGGTCCTACAGGGTAAAACCCTCTTTACTGTGGGAAGTTGGGAAGACAGAAAAGGTTCTTATGTAGAATATCAGAACGGCGAATTTGTATTAAAGGAAGTCGTGTAGCCCACCTTATTTGTCCATGTATAGGAAAGCACCAGATAGGCACTCCCCCCCGAAAGCATTCGGGGTCGGGGTCGTGCACCATCTTCCTTCGGACAGCCCAGCACATAACTTATGTGCTGGGTGTGGTGAAACCATCGGTGTTTAGCGCTTACGGATAAAATTATCCCTGTCAAGTTTAAGTTGGTTCAGCAACGGGACAATCTTTCTTCTTATCGCCTTTTTGCTGTCCACAGGATACCCGCTGATTGGCTTGAATGAGGGTATATATGAGCAGAAGAAATTATTGAGTTTGAGCATCGCCAGTTCCCGATAATATTTGGAGAAGATAGAAGCAAGTGCTATTACAAATTCTGACGAATCACCGTCCTTGATGAAACTGATACAGGTATTAGCCACACATTCTGGCGCCCCGCCCCGCAGGACGAGGCTCGCCTTCGGCGGCAGGGCGCCATCAGTGCAAGCAGATGCCACAGATGATAATGAATTGGTAGAATTGATAGTATAAGATGAAATATCAAAACTCTGCCTTATGGGAATAATTGTCTTATCAGGGAATGTTTTCCCCAGATGCGAGGCATAATAATTTCTGCCACCGTGTTTGCCTGCTTTAATGATTAGTAAATTATTAGAGTTATATTTTTCCAAACAGTGTCTAATAAGTTCTGATGAGACCTCCCATAGGAAATCTGCCTTATTAAGATGCCGTTGAATACCGTGGTTAAATTCAACGGGCGAGACAACCCTGACTTTAGCATCACAGAACCTGAGAGAATGATGAGCGAGTTCCTCTTTAAGGGATTGAACGAGTTGAGTTATTTCTGATGGTTCTGCCGAGACAGGTAGGGTTAATCCATCGTAATGAGAATATTCCGGGTTGAGCAACCGCATAAAAGTAAGAGCAGTTTTTTCTATTTCTTTTATCCCCACACGAGGTTGATATAGGGCTTTGCTGTCGCATACAGCAAGAAGATGGTTTCCTACCTTTTTAACAGTAATGATATTGGATAGTTTTTTCCAAAGGCAAGGTGGATTGTTTGAGACAAGAAGAGCATCTGGAATCTCAAAGACGACCGCAGTGACTACCAGAGGTCCGAGTTGCGGTCCGTAACCTGCTTCATCAATGCCAACGAGATAAGAAGGCATGGTTAGTAATACCTCTTGAGAGACCAGTTGATTATACCAGCAAGATAGAAGAGGAAAACAAATAGGTTTAAAGCCAAGCCAATAAGAGGCAAAACTCTTTTTCGGGCTGACTCTCTGATGCCTTTAAAACCGTTGACCGCTCCGAAAATAATAACTACGAGATTAAAAACTCCTAACGATGTCAGGATAACCTGGTTTGAATAAGTCAGGTTACCTTCCGCACGGAAAAAGAGCCAGAGAGTAATATTGAGAAGCAGGATACAAATCGCCAGAGAACCTAATACGGTTGCAGTTATTCCGTGTCCGCTGTGCTCCCGCCAGGGCGGAATTGGGTTTCGGCTATCCATAAATTAAGCCGCTTTCGGCGGCAACCAAAGTAGGGACAACCTTTATCCCTCGACCCTCCCCGATGGACATCGGGGGGGACGAGAACCCGAACGGGTGGTTGTCCGCCCCGGGCGGACAGGGATAAACCCTGTCCCTACTTGCTTTGAAATTCCATACAATAAATTATCCCCCTCACCCTCTTGCAGTGAGTATAGCGAACCTGTCCCTCTCCCCTATGGGGAGAGGATAGGTGAGGGGGGGACGGGATTACCTCTTAAAACCTAATTCTACTAAAGAATGTAATACTGAAGTTAAAGAAGGAACGAGTTTTATTATCAATCTGTGTTGCGTTGGTTAAAACCCAATCCTCAGTAGCGCTTAATCCTATTCCAAAGGTCTGAGAAAAATACTGTTGCAGACCCATAGAATAAGAAAAGATTGGTCCGATGTCATCCTGTAGTGTCTGGGAATAATCTTGTAACCCACCCATAAAACTTAAACTGATAAAGGTATTATTAAAGATTTGTCCACTTATCCCAAAGCCGCCGAGATAAGTACTAACCCGTGCCTCCTGATTCTGGTTACCAGTCTGATGTGAAGAATAGCGGTATTCCAGTATAATAGGGGAACTGACTATATCCCGCAATGGTGAATCAGAAATACTAATGAAAGGATAGGTATGATAGCGTCCGAAAGTGTCCTTACGATAATGTATTCTCAAACGAAGTCCTGTAACATCAGTTATTCTGATGTTGTTGTCAAAGAAAGTGAATTGAGGTCCGATTTCTATCATCAGTTTACGCCACAATAGTCTGCTGTTAAAATCATTCTGATATTTGTTAATCAGCATATCAAGTTCCACTCTATTATCTTTCAGTGTTTTCTCTAATTGGGTGGTCTTGACGGTCAACTCTTTTGCCAGTTCAAGTTTATTGTCTTTGAGTGCCTGAGTAATCTGGGCTTTTATCGTTTCAATTTCCTGCTGGATTTTTTCTATTTCTTTATCAACCTGATGAATCTGTGAGTATAATAATGATAAAGAAGAAGTTTCTACTTTGACTTTGGGCTTATCGTGAGGTTCATCAATTCCCTCTGCCTGTGCCCCGATGGACATCGGGGCAGACAGGTGAGCAAGGAGAATGGTAACAGAGAGGTTAAGAAGAAGAGGGATAATAAATATAGTTTTATTCATAACGCAAAGCTTCAATAGGGTTAAGCCGCGAGGCGCGCCAGGCTGGATAAAATCCAAAGAATATTCCCACCACCGATGAGAAAACAAAGGCGAGAAGAATAGAATCTGTTGAAACCAGAACTGGCCAGTTATTGGCATTGGAGATAATCTGGGCGGCGCCATAACCCAAAAATATCCCAAAGACACCACCAATGCCGGCTAAGACCACGGCTTCCACAAGAAACTGTAATAGGATATCTTTACCGCGTGCTCCAACGGCCATTCGTAACCCAATCTCCCGTGTCCGTTCGGTTACCGATACCAACATAATATTCATTATTCCGATTCCGCCGACAATCAGGGATATAGAAGCAATCACGACTAAAAGCAAGGTCATCAATCTGGAAATACTGGTAATTGCATTGGTTATTTCCGTGGCATCAGTGATGGAAAAATCATCTTCAGTACCTTGTGAAAGACGATGTCTCTGCCTCAAAATAGCCGAGATTTCTTTCTTAGCCGGTTCCAGCATTTTAATAGATGTAACACTGGCTAAGATTTGATTAACCTCATTAAAAGACGATCTCTGAAGGACACGGCTAACCGTTGACCACGGTGCAATTATTGTATTATCCTGGTCGTGTCCAAAGGCAGCGCTTCCTTTCTTTTCCAGCACGCCGATAACCCTGAAAGGCATATTTCTAATACGTATTGTTTTGCCAACCGACTCCTCATTATCAAATAGTTCTTTAGCGACTGTAGCCCCAAGAAGACATACTTTGGTTGCGGATTTAACATCCGAGTCAGTGAACAAGTTTCCTTCTTTCAAGTTCCAGTTTCTGACCTCCAGATAACTTGGTGCTACTCCCTCAATACCTGAAGACCAGTTTTTATCCTGGTAGATTATTTGTCCCCCTGCCCGGATAATAGGCGTAACTGCTTTAACATAAGGGCATTCCTTAATAATTGCTTCAGCATCTTGTACAGTTAAAGTGGAGCGTGTCCCTGCCCCGAAACGAAATCCCCCAACCCTGGCACTGCCCGGGAAAATTATCAGGGGGTTATCACCCATACTTGCGATTTGTTCCTGAATCATTACAGTGGCGCCCTGTCCAACCGCAATAACTGCAATCACCGCGGCAATCCCAATAATAATACCCAGCATTGTCAGTATTGACCTGACCTTGTTTCGTATCAATGCCCTCAGGGCAACTCGCAGGGTAAGAAATAAACTCATACTATCTCTCCATCCTTTATATGTATTAAGCGTCTGGCATAGTCGGCAATATCTTTTTCGTGGGTAATGAGAATAATAGTAATTTCTTCCTGATTCAATTGCTGAAAGAGTTTCATTATCTCCTGACCGGTCTTAGAATCAACATTACCGGTTGGCTCATCAGCCAGGATAATAGATGGTTGGTTAATAAGGGCGCGGGCAATTGCCACACGCTGTTGTTGTCCCCCGGAAAGTTGGCTGGGATAATGCTCAAGACGGTCGGCTAATCCCAACCGTGTAAGCATTTCTATAGCCCTCTGATATTTTTGGCGAGAGGAAAGACGATTCCCATAAAATAAAGGTAGTTCCACATTTTCTAAGGCGCTGGTACGGGGTAATAGATTAAAATTCTGGAAGACGAAACCAATCTTTTTATTACGGATATATGCCAATTCATTCCGATTTAACCTTGTTATTTCCGTGTCGTCTAAAGAATACTGACCGGAAGTAGGTTGGTCCAGGCAACCGAGTATATTCATCAAAGTTGTTTTACCTGAACCTGATGCACCCATAATAGCAACAAACTCACCTCGGTCAATAGTAAAAGTAACCCCTCTTAAAGCAGGGATATCAACTTCTCCAATTTGATAAACTTTGGTTATTTGGTTAAGAGTAATAAGCATAATCTAACGACGGCCGAGACCGAGCCGCTGCGGCATAAAGGGATTAATCTTTCCCTTGGATTCCTCTTTTTCCAGTATGCCTGTAACGATTTCCTGTCTCTCTTTTAACTCTGTATTTATTACTTCTGTAAAAGAACCGTCTGAGATACCTATTATTACCTGAATAGGTCTCAGGAGTTTTTTCCTTGTAGTGAGCGAAGTGAATCTGTCGGTTTGAACCCAGATTTTACCGCGACGTAAACTGGTTTTGCCGACTGGTTTTCTTCCACCCTGTCTCTGTTCTACCAATAGAGGGGAAGTAGGGATAGGTCTTGACTCGGCTTGTCCCTCCGACATCCCGATGGAATCGGGATTCCTCCGGGATCCCGTAAGGGATAGTGAGCCCCCCGATGTTACATCGGGGGACAAATCTGTTGGTGAAATGCCTGAATGTTGTCTATCTATTGAAGAGCCAGAAAAATCTGTTTCACTACTTGCTGTAACCGGTTCTGCCCCCCCCCCTTCTTCAACCAGACTGGCATCTGGGGTAAAACGCAATGCCGCATTCGGAACTTTTAGCACATCTGTCCGTCTGTTCACCTCAAGGGTAAGATTAGCAGTCATACCCGGAAATAATATTCCCTTGTGATTTTCGGCGCTGATAATGACCGCATAAGTAACTACATTTTGAACCGTGGTGGCAGAAAGCCGTACCTGAGTTACCACCCCTGAAAACTCTATCTCGGGGTATGCATCCACGGTAAATATTACAGGTTGCCTATCCTTAATCTTGCCAATATCCGCTTCAGGAATACTTGCTTCTATCTGGATTTGTCTGAGGTCTGTGGCAATAATAAAAATAGTCTGGGCGGACATACTGCCCACCACGGTTTGTCCTTCATTAACATTGCGAGAAATAACTACTCCATCCACCGGTGATTTTATGGTCGTATATGCTAAATCAACCTCGGACATCTGTAAGATGGATTTATTCTGCTCTACTGAAGCAAGGGCAACTTTAAGTTGGGCAGATATGGAAGCATAATTTGCAATGGCTACATCTAACTCTGATTGTGATATTAGGTCTCGTTTGGCAAGTTCTTTGGCGCGAGCGAGTTCTTTCTCTGCCTGAGTGAGATTAGCATTAACCCTTTCCACCTCGGCTATACTACGGCTTAAATTTGCTTTATTCTGGGCGACTTTTGTCTCATAGACAGCCGGATCTATCTGTGCTACCACTTCACTTTCTCTGACACGTGAATTAAAATCAGCATACAGTCTTTTTATCGGACCTGTAACCTGTGTACTTACCTGAACCAGTTTTATTGGTTGAACAATACCCGTAGCATTAACCGTCTGGATGACATCTCCTTTTTCCACTTTTGCCAGACGATAAATTATGTGATTATTAGCCCCGCTGAACCATTTAACACCCCACCAGATAATGACCGTGAGTAAAATAATACTTCCAATAATAATAAGTTTTTTCATAGTCGTTTCCTCATCGGAGACCCAGCGGGTTATTTTTCTCCGATTGTTTTTGGCGCCGACCCACTGGGCAAAGGCGCCACTTTTTCAATAAGAGCCAGGGCTGAGCGGTAATCAAATTGTGCCTGAATCTGGTCAACCCAGCCCTTACTTAAGGACACCTGGGCGTCGGTTAATTCCACAGCCGATGCCTTTCCGATTCTGTATCGTTCTTCAATCAAGTTGAGATTTTCCTGTGCCTGTTGTAGGATTTTATTATTAATCGCAAGTTTCTGAGCCGCGTCAACCATCTGGTTTTTGGCTCTGGCAATATCAAGATAGAGCCGTTGTTCCAGAGCGATTGAAGATGCACGGGCTGATCTCAGATTCGCCACCGCAGACCTTATCTCATTCTCCTTCTGCCCACCCTTGAAAATGTCCAGATTCAGAATTGATGAAAGCGTCCTATTCCACACCAGCGGAAAATCACTACCGCTAAACGAGAGTATTCCTGCTAATGACAATGATGGCAAAAGAGAAGCAATAACATAATCAATCTCCGCACTGGAAGACTGCACCCTTGCCTGCTGGGACTTCAGTTCAGGATTATTATCCTTTGCCAGTTGAAATAGGGCTTCTATCTCATAAGCCGGAACACCTGTCTCTTTTATATCCAGCGAGAGGTCTTCCAACTGGTAGTCAATTGTATCACTAAATCCTAATGTGTTAAGGAGAATCTGACGACTTAAAGAGAGGGCGTTTCTGGCATTAATCAGATTTAGTTGGGCATTACCCAGATTCACTTCCGCTTTAGTGATGTCATATTTTATTCTGGTGCCGACCTCAAAGAAAGCCCTTGCCTGTTCAAGATATTTTTCATATTGCTTTACGGTTTCTTCAGACAGCCGTACAACTGAAGTTTGCTTCTGAACATTATGATAATTCTCCTTAACTGAAAAGACAAGATTGTTCTCCGCCTGACGCAGGTCATATTCTGCAGATTGATAATCATAATATGCCTTGCGAACAAGAGCAGGGGTCTTGCCGAAATCATATAATTGCTGATTTATAGAAAGGTCAGCCGAGTAAGAACCGCTTGTCTTAGAAGAAGTGTTGGTAGAGGAGGTATTGGTAGTGCGTTTTCTGTAACTTCCAGAAGAGTTGACTTGAGGATAATAATTACCCTCTGTCTTTGTTAATATCGCCTCCGCAGAGTTTAATCTTTCCTTAGATTGTATTAGGGTTGGATTATACTGGAGGGCAATTTCAATACTTCTCTGAAGAGGCAAGACAGAGCCATTACTTAATCCTATCTCTGAAGATTTCACGCCACCCCAAGCGGATGATAACATTTCTTCTTTCTGGATGCGTCTTGCCTCCGAGACCGTGCTGCAACCACAAGATAGTATAATAAGTAAGACACAAATCCACCAGAGGCGGACTCCCGTCCCGAAGGCCTTCGGGATTCGGGACAGGGTAGCCAGAAGAAGACTGCTTCCGACAATTTTATAGTGAGAATAATAATGAATCATAGTTCAATTAACTTACTAAAAAGACTATCATAAAAAGAGAGAAAATCAATAAAAATATGAGACTTTCCAAAACACATAACACCCTCCCACACATAATTTATGTGCGGGGTGGGGTGTTCAGTGTGTCCCCAATG
>JASEHY010000149.1 GCA_030018555.1 Planctomycetota bacterium | reverse complement strand
CCTGTAAGGGCTCACTGCAAGACGGTCTTACTATTAAGGACAATATTGAATTCGCCTTCAATTTCGGCAGTGACCATTATTCATTCCATCAGGCAAAGATTCCATCTCTTCATTTCACTTCTGGCAGATTTTCCGAAGAGCATACCATCAACGATACCCCAGACAAGATTGATGCAGAAAAGATTAACAACATTATCAATTTAGTGTATAATACTGTGTTAGTGATAGCGAATTCTGGTCAATCTTTTCCTGCACCCAGAGAAGTAGATGTTCCTTTTCCGGGTCAAGGGAAAGGACATCACTCGCCGCGGTAGCGGGTAGGGGGAGTGGTGGGGTTTACATCAACTTTTTCTCCTTCATACTGATGATTTTATCGCCTGCAATAATAATGTGGTCAAAGACCTCTATATCAAGGATTTTACCCGCTTCCACCAATCGTTTGGTTATCCTGATGTCATCATCCGAAGGTGTTGGGTCGCCTGAAGGATGATTATGGACGCAGATTACAGAGGCAGCACTGGCTGAGATTGCCTCCTTAAAAACCTCTCGCGGATGCACAATACTCGCGTTCAAACTGCCGATGGAAACGTCAACTTCCCGAATTAGACGATTTCTGGTATCAAGCATAATCAGGACAAAATACTCTTTTTTCTTATCGCGTAATTTACTTTTGATAAGTTTCTCTACATCTGTTGCTGATTTTATGGTCGGCTGGTTTGTAGTATCAACTTGATTTTCCATTCGCTGTCCTAATTGTAATGCCGCCTTAATCTGGGTTGCCTTGGCTAAACCGATACCTTCAATATTTGTAAGTTCTTCTACGGTAGCATTTGCGATAGCCCTGAGGCATCCGAACTGCTCAAGAAGTTTCCCAGCGATATCAAAAACAGGGTGTTTTTTTGTTCCTCTGCCCATAATCACTGCCAAGAGGTCTATATCGGAAAGAACCTCTGGACCGAACTTCTGGAGTCGTTCCCGGGGTCTGGCTGACGGATGCCAATCGCGAATGGTAAAAGGTTTTTTCATAGACTATTCGGAGATATATTTTTTGAGTTTCTCCTTCAGGGTCTGTCTGGCACGCCAGAGTGTTGATTTTACCGCTGATACCGATTGTTTCATTACATTAGCAATTTCTTCATAAGACAAGTTTTCATATTTTTCCAGAATAATTGCCATTCGCTGTTGAGGTGGTAAATCTTCTATGGCTGATTTTACTTCTAATTTAATTTCCATCTTTTCTTGGGATTCGCCTACTGGTTCACCATCATCAGCCCAGCCGAACTTATCGTTAAAATCCAGGGTTTTTGTCTTGTGACAGGTAGCGTCTCTTATTTCATTCACACACAAATTATGCACGCAGGTAAAAAGGTAATGTTTGAATGGGGCAATCGGCTGGTATTTATTTCTTGCCTGATATATTCTTAAGAAGACATCCTGTGCCAAATCTTCAGCCAGAGATTTGTTACCAACATAACGTGTGATTACATTGACAACGGTTTGTTGGTATTTGTAGAAAAGAGTATCAAACGCCTTCTTATCCCCTTTCTGGAAGGCGAGCATCAAGATTGTATCCCCATCCTGAACCAAGTGTTCACTATGTGATGACATTTTGGGAATTATTACAAGTTGTCCAAAAAGTCCTCTTCTGTCATTGCGAGGTCGCCGTGGGCGACCGTGGCAATCTCGTTTATGAGGGAAAAATAAGATTGCTTCGTCGCTCCGCTCCTCGCAATGACACTTGTTGGACACCCTAATTAACAATAATGAGTAAATCTCTGTCTGAGAGTTTGAACAAACAACTTGTCCATTTTAGCCGAAAATATCTCCAGAGGAGAGTATCCCTTTTTCCAGGAGATAATAAAAACTATAGCAAACATTATAATTGTGATAACAAAATTCTGCCAGCCGTTCAGTTCCCATTGCTGTTTCCAACTCAGGGTTAAGGCAGATGAAAAAGGTGACAGATAAGGAATAGTCCAGATATCACATTCTCTTGGTCCCCGTGCGCCCACTATATCACATAACAGATGTAAGTGGAAAACAATGAAGGATAAAAAAGCGGTTACCACTTTTCTCTTTGCAATTAATAACACAAATAGTACCCAAACTATTATAGCCGTGATATTATGGGCAAGATAATGATGATATTTATGATAATAAAACCATCCATAACCCGATGGAAATACTAAATCAGCCAGGATGCTAAGTCCGTCTATATCCGGTATCATTCCTCCTAATGTTATTAATATCCGGTCTCGTTTTTCTACAGGACTCACTGCCGCAGTATTCCAACTGATAACCATGTGGGTAATGGGATTCATTTATTATCCGAATCTCTTATAGATTCTTCTTTATCCTTATCTTCTTTTTTCAGGGGAATATATAGATACCACTCTCCTTCGTCTAACACCCAGATATGGGTTTGAGGAATTATTAGATAAGCATCTTTGAGGGTTGGAGGCGATTTAGTATTATAAAGTGAAAGATGAGTCTGTACTTCAGCGTATGGCAGAGGAATTTCTTTAGATGGCTTATGATAGTTAATATCTCCTATTTTGATGTCCGTAATCTTATTGCCTCGTAGTTCGTGGAACTCATGCTTTCGCTTCAGGATTTTTAAGAGGGAGATAATCATCCCTTCCTTGAGTTGTATATGTTTGGTATAAATATATGGCTTTATCTTTTCATATTCTTTATCCACGAGATGTTTATAGGTTTGCTCACAGCGTCTGATAAGATTATTTTTAAGTGGTTGAGCAACTTGCTCTTTTTGAGGTGGTGGGGGGGGCTGTTTCTTTTTCTTTATATTAGATATTCCAATCATTATAATCATTGCAACGATACCAGCACCGACAACTATTTTCCAGTTGATAAGTTTCTTAACAGGTTTTTGAGGGACAGTCAGAGCGGTTATAGTTCTGGCATTTGAATCCTCTGCCGAGATTTTATTATATGCTGAAGTGATATCATCTATCAACTCGTCGGTTGATTGATATCGCTTATCAGGGTCTTTTTCCAGCATTTTATGGACTATACTACTTACGGTTTCAGGTATTTCTGGTGTAATCTGACGAAGTGGTGGAGGTTTTTCGTTAATATGTTTTAATATAATTGAAACTGTGGTATCACCTTCAAACGGTCTTTTACCGCTGAGCATATGGTAGAGAGTAACACCAAGAGCATAAATATCTGCTCGGGCATCTACCTTCAAGCCCTGTGCCTGTTCAGGTGAAAGATAAAAAGGTGTGCCGAGTATCTCTCCTGTGCGGGAAAGTGAACTTGCTACATCCAATGAACGTGCCAGACCAAAATCCATCAGTTTCACTTCGCCGCTCTGATTGACCATAATATTTTCAGGTTTGATATCACGATGAATGATACCTTTTTTATGTGCCACGCCCAGAGCGGAAGATACATCCCTGATAATCCTTATCGCCTCTAATAAATTTATCTTACCATTGTTTTTTATCTTTGTGGCGAAACTTTCGCCGTCAATATACTGCATTACGATGAAATAGAAATCCTCGTGTTTGGCGATGTTATAGATTTGAACAATATTGGAGTGTTCTAATTGAGCGGCCGAGCGGGCTTCTCGGATAAATCTTTTTACTCGTTCTTCCTCCTGAGCAAAAGAAGGTGGTAATACTTTAATTGCCACATTCTTATTGAGTGCAAGATGATGAGCCAGATAGACTATGCCCATTCCGCCTTCGCCAATCTTTTTGATAAGACGACAACCACCAAAAGTATGGCCGATTAATGAATCAGTAGTATTATTAGTCATTACTTAAAAACCTCATCAAAATTATATTTATCCTTGAAATTATCTTTGGAATCCTGTTCGGTCCTTCCCAGCAGTTTTACTTCAACAAGGTTGAACACAATTTCTCCGAAGTCATCAGTTTTGTGGACACCCAATTTATTAAATACCATCTTTGCCAGAGGTCCGAATTGTTCAAGGGCATACTCTCGGATGCCTTCTAATAATTCTTCACCACTAACATGACGGCGTTCGCTGATTTTCTTCAACGTATATTCTAATGCCTCAAATACAAAAAGATACGCCTCGCGTTGATAGCGATGGTCTTTTTCTAATATTTTATCAAGTAAATCTTGGGTCATTGTTCGTGCCGCCCTTCGGGGCGATCCTCGCCCCGCTGGAGCGGGGCGGGAAACAGAAATTAGCAATCCCAATATTTCCGCCACCCCGAATGCTTTCGGGGAGGCATGACATCGGGACGGTTCTGCAATTTATTGTATGGGATTTTCCGCCAAAGGCGGACCCACTGGGCAAAGGCAATCCCCCCTCACCCTATCCTCTCCCCATAGGGGAGAG